>VEQL01000005.1 GCA_018883245.1 Chthoniobacterales bacterium | reverse complement strand
AGCTTGAGGGATTCGATGATCGAGGAGGGACGGAAATCAAAGCGCCGCGCGTATTGTTCCGCCACGTGGTCGTCGCCGGTGCCCCGCGTATCGACCCGTAGCGAAACGGGATCGGGCACACCGATGGCGTAGGCGACTTGGATTTCGGCAACCTGCGCCAGACCGCGCTGGACGATTTGTCGTGCCACATAACGGGCGAAGTAAGCTGCGCTACGGTCAACTTTCGTCGCGTCTTTACCGCTGAAGGCTCCGCCGCCATGTCGCGCCGCACCACCGTAGGTATCCACGATGATCTTGCGTCCAGTCACCCCGCAGTCGGCTTCGGGGCCTCCGAGATCGAAGGGTCCGGCGGGATTGACCAAGATCTTCGACTGCGGATTGAACCACGAGCCGAGGGCCACGGGCAAAAGCGCCTCGCACACATATTCGTGGATCGTTTGCTGCCGCGTGTCCTCTGCGTGTTGTGTGGAAACAACGATCGCCGCGATCTCCACGGGTTTGTTGTCCTCGTAGCGCACGGTGACCTGGCTTTTCGCATCGGGACGCAGGAACGGGACCTCGTTCTGATGACGATGCACGGCCAGAGTTCGCGTGATGCGATGGGCCAAGGTTAAGGGTAGGGGCATCAGCTCCGGTGTTTCCCGTGTGGCGAAACCGAACACCAGCCCCTGATCGCCGGCTCCGAGCTGTTTGTCACTGAGTTCGACGCCACCGGAGATCCGCTCGCTTTGTTTTCCGATCAGATCGGTGACCCGGACTTTGTCGGCATGGAACTCATGCTCCTCGTGGGTATAGCCGATCGAACGAATGGCCCGACGGGCGACCATCTCATGGTCGACCAAAGCGTTGGAATTGATCTCCCCGGCCAGAACGACATCGCGCCCCTTGCAGAGAACCTCGCAGGCCACACGGCTGTTGGGGTCCTGTTCCAAGCAGGCATCCAAGACGGAGTCCGCGATGAAGTCGCAGACCTTGTCCGGATGTCCCTCGGAGACCGACTCGGAAGTGAAGAGGTAGCTCATGCCGCCTCCTTCGCGTAGACACCGAACTCGCCGAGAATGGCATCACGCTCGGCTCGAGCCACGTTCACGTCCGAAGTGCGCAACGAACGACGCACGCGGGCTTTGGTGTAATTTGGCAGGTGGACTGTGTAGTGCAGCCACCAGCAGCCGTTGTTAAGCCACAGGTGGTGGTTGCGGTTGTCGCGTTGCGCGCGAAACGACACGACGCAGCGCCCTTGGGTCGCCGCGATCGCGGCGGGGTTTGTTGTTTTGTTCATTGTGCGTTTGATAAACGCACCAGGCGGAGACTTGCTTTCCGGTCGATCCGATCGACCGGCGCATCGGCACGGGAGAGACTCGCTCGTCCCGCACCAGCCACCGTGGGTTCTCCTCCCCGGTTGGCAGCCCCGCTCTTTCGAGCAGGACGTTCCTGATGCAGTTGGAAATTTAGCAGGGTGTTGTTCGGTTCAAAGAGCTTTTTGTGTCATAGTCGTTGCAGACCCCGGTGATGGTCTGCGGAGACTCGCAAAACGGCTGCCTCGGCTTTTGTTTGGTTGTCTCCATAGATGGACCAAGAATATTGAAAATGCGTAAATCTAGGGCAGGCTTCCGCTTTGGTGAACGCCTCCGCCTTCAACCGCCATCTCACAAGAAAACTTTGTTGGATCGACGGCTCGCCCACGCACGTCAGCAGCGCTAAGCAGCGCCAATGCACCCGGTGCCGCCGCAAATGGAGCTACGACGGGCTGATAAAGCAGTGGCTGCTCGCCCAAGAGTTCTGTGCCGGTCATTCGCGCCGCGAGGCCGCGGTAGCCGCAGGAGTCGATGTCCATACAGCGGGACGACACTATGCAGACTTCCAGTTGGCCCTCGCCGGCTATGTGCGCAGGCTGCTTGCCGAGGGAATGGCTTGGAGGCTCGGGGACGCCGAAAAGTTTCATCGCCTTTTCCGCATGGGGCTTGCCAACTCAAGCCCTCGCCAACGCAGGAGGTTGGCCGCTCAGATTTGCTTCGACGGTCTCGGTGCACGTAAGCGCTTGGATCTGCTCTGCGAGTTGGTGTTTGCCGAAAAGCTGCGGCTATTGACCGTGTCCAAATAGGCCGCTTTCCACTATGACACAACTGGCACTTGTCAGATCCGAGGGTTGTGATATTTTTGCACCTGTCATGACCGCTCCGCATTAGCGCCCCCGCATTTGGATTAACGCCTTCCCGGGGGTGAACTACGCCCATGGTGGGTGTGGGTTCGACCCTTGGGTCGGAAATCCAAATGCTCATTGAAAATGCGAAAAGTCGGGCCGTCCGATCCGGACGGCATAACCACGAAGACAACGAACGCTCGCACGATGCCGTTTACGTGTGGCGCGTTTCGGGCGAGAACGGCAAGCGCTTCCGTTTCAGCTGCCGCATGGGACAGCTCTCCGTTTACGAAGAGCCGATCGAGCGGCACATCCTGACGGTCAACATCGGCCGTCTTGCCGAGGTGCGGCGCCGGGCGCTGCTGGTGATGAAAAGCCAGAAGGCGTCTCTGCCCGTGATCCGCAAACTCACGCACGAGGAGGAGATCGCATGCTGGGCCAAAGCGGCGGCCGATCCCGAGATGCGCTTCTTCGAGACGCTCAAGGGTGGGCCGGAGCGGTTGGGAGGGCGCTGGCAAACGCTGCGCTCGCTGGCCGCGGTCCTCGAGTTCATGGGTAGCAAAGCTCCCTGGCCGGACCGCCCGGACTTGGGATAGGGCCCCGATGATTCCACCCGCCCGCGTGCCTCCATTGGTGCGCGGTGCGGGTGGACTTCTTCGCTGTTTGCTCACCGGGGTCATAGCCGCTCTTTTCGCCATCTGGACGGCTTCACATGTCGCGCGCCACATCGACCGGAGACGGGCGATGGTGGCTGCCGACCCCTGAATCACGCCGCCATGACCAACGACTCCCTGTGCCCATTGCAAGTTGTGTGCGTCAAGTGCAGCAAAATGGATGCGGTTGGTAGGAGTTTGGGATTTTGTTTGTTGGTTGTATTGGCCCGGTTTTTTGGCAGGGCGCGGTAGCGCCCCGATGTTCCCCCCGAGCCGCGGGGTTAAGGGGCGCGCAGCCCCCGGGGATAGTCGTTCTGTGTGTCGGTGGGCTTGTCCTCATGCCGCCAAGGCCCGGACTTCGCTTTTTCTCTGATCCCTCAAGGCCTGCATCTCCAGATACCGGTCCGCCTCTTCAACTCCTGGTTGAGCCTCTCAAGCATGTTTGTGCTCTTGAGATGCTTGTGGTGCTCGCGCGGCAAACGGTAAAAGGTCCACGTCTCCTCGATGTTGGCTTCACCCAGTCGCACAGCTTCGTGTGCTTGCCCTGCCAACGCTCGAGCCTTGGAAAAAGCAGGCGGAGTAACGGTTTACACCGCATGAAGTTAATGGCCGCCCGCATCTTGGGCGGCATGCAAATGGTGCTCCCGGCTCCTGCCCACACGGAGCGAGCTGGTCGTCGCTAGCTTGCACCATATCGACAGCGAGGCTGGGTCATTCTCCCACGAGTAATTCTCCCGAGGGCAATTCTCCCAATAGAGACGATGCGACGGCGCGGGAAAAATTCCCGTGCATGAAAACGCACACAGCAACCGACGTAACCAAAAAAGCACTTCTATTGGGCATCATCACAGCGGGGCTGATCCTTCATACGGGCAGCGCTTGGTCCGCAGCAACAAACACGAACGAATACATCTTCAGCTACAGCCAGACCGCCGGTTTCCCGGACCAGGAAATGGGCAGATTGACCATTTCCGATTCCGGGACAGACACCGTCTGGACGCTCTCGGTCAACTGGGACAATCAATACAACGCGAGTTCTCCCTTTGTTTTCTCCCTGAACTACAACATGCCAACGGGCAACATTTCCCAGCCAACGTTGGAATTGTTCGATGTCGTGGGAAGTGTCGGGGTGAAATCCTTCGATAACAAGGGTGTCTATTTTCAACCGGCGAACAGCCCGGATCGGTTCACCGATGGAGAATCCGCGAGTTGGAGATTCCTCAACACCACGCCTGCCCAGTTCACCGATTTTGAACTGCACATCAACTCCATCTACGACGGAGGCTCGGTAAAGTTCACCGACTATGTCGTGCCGGAACCCTCCACTTATGCTCTTCTCGCCCTCGGTGCGCTGGTGACTGTGGTCGCCTGCCGCCGTGGGACAAAAACATAAACGGAGGCTGATGCTTCTGCATGGCGGAAGCATGAAGTCCAAATGAGATTTGATGCGGGCTTCCGGCTGAGGCGCGACTCTTCGGGCATCTGGAAAATTCAAGCCTGAACAAAAGAAAAGACGCATGCAGTCATCGACACCACTTCTGGCCCGGGATCGAACGCGCGGTCAGCGAGGAACACTATCTTGTCCCCAACTATGTTTTCGGTGAACGTGTCATCTACCGCATCACCATCCGCGTCGTCCGACCCCTCGCCGTGACGAAGGCGACTGTGGAGTCATGAGCTATCAAGGAAAGCAGTCGATCTCCCCTTCGTCTGCTTGCTCCCAACCTCGCGCCTTTGATACAAGGACCGGCTATGAAAAACGCCGCTCTCATTCTCGCCATCGCATTCATCACCGGGTGTGCCGCGCCGCCTCCGGTCAAGATTGCGTCCAAAATTCTCGGCAGGGGCGTGGTGAAAGAAGCCAAGAATGAACTGACCGGCTCGAACAACACCCAGGCAATCGATCAGCAGTAGATCGAGCGGTGCCACATCGCCGGCTTTCGGGATGCCTCCTATGTCAGGCTCTATGACACGGTGTTTCTGCCTCGTTGTTCTTGTTGCAACTTGTCTGGCGGCTCCCGCGGTGCCGGCCTGGGCTGCCAACCAGCCAGAAGCTGAAAACATGCGCACTCGCGACAACATGCGCGGGCAGCGCTACGGCGAGGTCATCGTGGTGCGGGGCGGTCCGTTCGTTTTTACCGGTGGGGTTTACAACACGCTCGGACTCAACAATTGTCCCGAGAAGCTCTGGCGCGCGCTCGATCCGCGCGCGTTGAAAAAGCAATTCCGCGCGGCGGCGATTGTTCTCAATGGACCCCGCTACTTCGTGATGGACCGCAGTTCGCTGGCGAATCCGGGCAAGACGGAAACATTCGGGGGCATCGAGACCAGGCATTTCGCCGATGTCCGTGTCACGTTGCCGACCGTCCTGCAGGGCAAAGCCGCTCCCTACACGGAGAACACGGTGGCGCGGACCACGGAATACCTCTACGAGAAGGGACGCCCGATCTACGAGTTGATTGCCCCGGATGGCACCCGCTACGTCATGCAGACTTATGCATTGATCGTTGATCCCTCGCTGACCGAGCGCGATTTGACCGGCTTGGCCAAGCGCCTGAAACTTCCCGCCGGCTGGCAATACCGTTCGCGCGTGCTGGACCGCGATCTCGTGCTTCGGGCCCGCGGCACCGCGCACGTCGTGCAGGACGATCTGCAGAACAGCTACCAGCGGGTCACCACCGAAATCTGACCTGCCTGGCTCACCTCCGCCTGAGCGGCAGCCTCAAAACCCCCGAAAAATAAAGCGCACCTTTGCGGCGTGCCCGCGGTTTAATCCTCCATGAAAGCGACACAACACGCGGTGCTGATTCTGGGAATGGGCCTTTCTTTGGCAGCAGCCCACCCGGGGCATGACTCCGGGAGCACGGAAACCCCTGCCGCGAATTCGCAGGCATCGAAAGTGGAGATTACCGTGGAGGGCGACAAGCGGGTGGTCCGGGCCAACGGTCTGCCGAACCATGCGACAGGCGATTTCCCGAACCCCGGCAATCCCAACTCCATCCGCGCGCAAAACTATCTTTTCCGTATGCCGGCGCATCCCGCGACAAACGCGGTTTTCACGCCGGTGGAACGTCAGCCGATCGGCGTGGCCGTGAACGGCGTGGTGTTCGACCCGGGCACGGCGGAATATTGGAAGAAGGATCCCTCTTCGGGTTGGCGCATGGAAGGCATCGTAAACGGACGGGGCACGCTGGGGATGGACCGCAACATGGCCCACGTGCAACCGAACGGCGCCTACCATTACCATGGGGTGCCGACCGGCCTGGTGGAAAAGTTGCCCGGCGATGAAAGGAAGCTCATCGGGTATGCGGCCGATGGTTTCCCGATCTATACGCAAACACCGGAGGATCGTTCGGGCTACAGGTTGAAATCCGGGACGCGTCCGGGCGGAAGCAATGGCCCGGGAGGAAAATACGATGGAACTTACACGCAGGATTTTGAGTTTGTCGCGGGCGCGGGAACCTTGGACGAAGCCAACGGAAGATCGGGAGTCACCGGGGAGTATCCGCAGGGAACGTATTTCTATGTGGCGACGGAAGAGTTTCCGTTTTATCCGCGGATGTTGAAAGGCACGCCGGATTCGAGTTTCCAAAGGCAAGGACCGGGCTCGAACGGAAGACCGCCGCGCCGCAACGGGACCGCAGGCGGACCGATCGGGAGACTCGACCGGGACGGCGACGGAAAAATTTCCAAGGAAGAAGCACCGCAGCCGATGGCGCGGAATTTTTCCAAGCATGACACCAACGGGGACGGCTTCATCGATGCGGAGGAAGCGAAGTCCCTGCCTAGACCGCCCGGACGCACCGCCCCGTAAACGCCAGCGGCGTGGAATGGCCTCGTTTGCATGGCGGCATGCTCTCTCACGCGGCCTGCTTTCGGAGGGCGTTTTCATGCGCCAAGCATGTCGTCGCATCGGGTGAGCGCGCGCACCCGCTGTTGCAAGCTCTTAGCCCGCGAGCGCCATGTCCGCGTTCGTGCGATGTCTTGCAACAGCGCGGCTTTCGCGGACGTCGGGACCCACGTCGGGCATGAATTGCGCAGGCGGGCGCGGGATGTTGGCGCTGATCTTGGGTGTGGCCTCCATCAGGAAGTCGCGCAAGGCGCGGGCGATGGCGACGTCCTTGGTGCCGAGGGAGACGCGGACGCGTTGCTTGGTGTAGTCGTCGTTGTGGACGGTGTAGTGGCACCACCACGTTCCGTTGTTGTTCCAGATGTGGTGGTCGGGGTTGTGTTGATGGTTGTCTTTCACGCGCCCACTTCATCAGAGGGGGTGAGACATTTGCTGTCCTACGGGTAAGAATTTCCACGAATTGCCCCGCTTTTTGGCCGGCCGAATTTTCTTCGGAAGGCCGTGCAGGCGTGGGAGTCTTTCCGCTTTCCGCGAAAGCTCCAGCTATGCGTTTGCAAGGATGCGGGGAGATCTTGCGGGCCCATTCAAAAAATTACCCATCATGGCTCTTCACATCGGACTTCTCACCAGCGGCGGCGATTGTCCCGGGCTGAATGCCGCGCTGCGCGCGGTTGGAAGGGCGGCGCAGGACTGCTACGGCATGCGCTTGACCGGATTTCGCAACGGATTCCGAGGCCTGGTGCAGGACCAGGCTGTCGAACTCGACGGGAAACAGCTGTCGGGCATCCTCGCGCTCGGCGGCACGATTTTGGGGACCAGCCGCGACAAGCCCCACCGCATGCCCATGGGAGGCCGCATCCTCGACATGACCCCGGCCATTGTCGAAACCTACAATCGCCACAAGCTCGACGCGCTCGTCTGTCTCGGCGGCGGCGGAACGCAGAAAAATGCCCTGCGCCTGCAGCAGGCGGGCCTCAATGTGGTGACTCTGCCGAAGACGATCGACAACGACATCGCATGCACGGACCGCACCTTCGGATTCGACACGGCTGTGGGCATTGCCACGGAAGCCATCGACCGTCTGCATTCCACCGCGACGAGCCACAACCGGATCATAGTCATCGAAGTGATGGGCCACCGTGCGGGTTGGCTCGCGCTCGAGGCCGGCGTGGCCGGCGGCGCCGATGTGATCCTCATTCCCGAGAAGCCTTACGATGTCGAGTTGGTGGCGAAAGCGATCAAAGCGCGCACGCGCCACGGGAAGCTTTTCAGCATCATCGTGGTGGCCGAGGGCGCCATGCCTTTGGTCGATGCGCGCAAGGTCGAGCGACTCGTGCGCGAGCGCGACGCGGCGGATTCCAAAGAGACGCGCGCCAAGATTTCCGAACGCCTGAGAAAATTCCATGCCAAGCGCTCCGAGCACGCCATCGGTCTGACGCACCAGCTCGAGAAGCTCACTTCGCAGGAATCGCGTTTGACCATCCTCGGTCATTTGCAGCGGGGAGGGACGCCCTCGGCCGCCGACCGAGTCTTGGCCACGCGATTGGGGACGGCGTGCGCCGAGTCCGTGGCGGCCGGTCGTTTCGGAGTCATGCTCGCGGTGCAGGGCGATCGCATTGTTCCGGTTCCGCTCAAGGAAGTGGCCGGCAAAAAGAAGCTCGTGCCGCCGGACAATCCGCTGGTCCGCTCGGCCGAAATGGTGGGGACGCGTTTTGGTTGTTGAGCAGTCGCGGCCTCAGCGAAACCAGCTGAACGGCACGGCGCCGCGGGACAGGAGGCGGTCGTTGAATTCGCGCAGGCTGCCGCGGTGCGCGGCAAAAAGTTTTTCCACCTCGCGACGCCCGAGCAGGTAGCTCATCGGAACGGTCGGTGCGGCCGTATACCAGTTGACGTCGGCCGCCGCGCGGGCCTTGGTGAAGCCGACGTTTTCCACGAGGTGCCTCGTCGCCGCCGCGTGCGTCATGCCGCCGGTGTGCAGCCCGATATCGACAAGAATCCGGTGGGCGCGCCAAAGCGCATCGTGAAGCTGGATCAGCCGCGCGTGGGGTGCGCGGTAGATTTTTTTCTCCACGCACAACTTTTCGCACCAGAGTGTCCAGCCCTCGTAGAAAATCGCGTGCGAGAACATGCGCCGCAGGTGGCTGGGATGGCGGTTCTGCACGATGAATTGCAGATGGTGGCCGGGATACGCCTCGTGCGCACAGGTGAGTTCCAGACCGAAGTGCTGCGCGATCTCGGATCTGCGCGCGTCGGCAGTCGCGGCCCGCTGCGAGAGGTCGTTGACCCAAAAGATGCCGGTCTGGTCGGCATCGAACGCGCCGGGTGCGCTGTAGGCGGCGGTGGGAAACTGCTCGCGAAGAAAATCAGGCACCGGAACAACTTTCAATTTTTCGCCGCGCGGCAGACTCACGATCCCTGCGGTTCCGAGACGCTTTTTGATATCCGTTGTGACCCGCCGGTATTCCCCGAGCAGCGTCGGTTCGGCGGGTTGCCACCGGTCGCGCAGTTCCTCGAGGAGGGCGTGTGCAGGACGGCGTCCGAACTTCGCGGCCTCCCGCCGCAATTCGTCCGACACCGACGACACCAGCCGCCGTCCTTCGGCGAGAAGTTCTCCCGCGGTGGCGTCTGTTCCCATGCGCTCGCGGAGCAGAAATTCGAAGTTTGTTTTGCCGACGGCGAATCCCGCCGTCGGGCCGGTCTTTATTTTCCCGAGTCTGCGCGCGTAGTCGCGGAAAGCGTCAGCCGCCCGCGCGAAGGCATCGCGTGCCGCGCGGGGAGAGGGACACAGCGGCACGATTTGCTTCGCGGTTTCTTCGATGAACTGCGCCGCATGGACGCTCGATCGTGCGGCGAGCCCGGTCCATAGCGGCACTGGGCGCCGCAGGCACGCAAAGCCTTCGTCCAGAAAGCGCGGGATTTCGCGGACGAGCGAGAGAATGTCTCGAGCCACGGGACGGAGGTTGTCCGCATGGCGCACAAGCAGGTGGAAGACCGCGTTGGCCGCGGCGCCACTGTGCGTCTGCGGGTCGAGCATCCAGCGCGGATGCTCGGAGCCGTAAAACAGTCCCGTCCGCAGATACGCGAGAAAAGCGCGGCGGTCGGTCCAGTCATCTCCCTCCCCGGGAGGAAGGTTTTCGATTTTCGCCAGGGTCTCGGCGAGGAGTGCGGCGTGTTTGTGGTGATCTTCGGGACGGTTGCGTCCGAGGTGTCCGCGGTATTCTTTCAGTCCGAGTCCGGCGGCCTCGGCGGGAAAGATCTCCCACGTTTTGCGGAAAAATGCGCCGGCTGCCCGGTGCAGCTGCGGCATGCTGCTGCCGGGGGGTGTGCGGAAGATGGCCATGCGTGATCGTTGGCGCGTTCCCCGTGCCGGGGCTCCGGCGGGCAATGGATTAATCGGCCTTGATGATGCGGCCCTCGTTGTCCACCCGCGACGAGGCGATGTCGTTGATCTGCACGGCGAGATCGCGCATCTGCTCGACTTCCGATTTCGACGGCGCGCGGTCGGCGGCCTCGCCGGCAATCTTGCGGATGGTTTCCAAGCGCGAAGTGATGCCGGTGACGAGTTCCGTGTTCTTGAGGCGCGGGTTGAGCGTCGAAAGCCGGTCCAGGAAATAGTCCATGACGTCGGTCTTCATCAGCCCGGCCGCGCGTTGCGGCGTGTAGTTGTCGGCGGTGACGATGGCACCGATTTCGAATCCCCGGAGCCATCCGCCGAGGCTGATCATATGGGCCATTTCTTCGTCGCGCAGTTCGATCATGGCTTCTTCCACGTCGGACTGGGTCTTGATGAGTTCGAGCTTCAACTCCGCCCAGTCGCCGCGTTGCCCGAGATCGAGGAGGCTGTTGGCGTGGCTCGAAAGTCGCTGCCCGACGGCAAGGCTTTTGGCCTGCCGCAGGAGGGAGCGTCCTATTTTCTGGATCAGCGGTTTCTGCTCGGCGACCACGGCGAAGAATCCGTCGCAGATGAGGGATCCGAAGTTGAGCGATGTCTGGAAGCGGTTGTTGTAAACGCGGTCGAAATCGGTGTCGGCGATGAGAGAAATGGGGACGGGTTTGAAAACCTCCAGCTCGGTGAAAAGGCGCTGGATCGAGGGTGTGGTGAGCTCGTTGACCCCGAGTTCCTCGCGTGCGTATTCGTCCAACACCGGCTGCGGGGGAGCTTCTTGCGCATGGGCGGCGCCGCAAACGGCGGCGAGGACGGCTATGAAAAGCGCGGAGCGCATGTTTCCGGGCAAACTGCCATAAAACAGGGCGGGTGTCCACAGGGGGTCTTTACCCCGGATTTCACGCTGGAGTGCCGGGGTGCATCGACGGATCATGGCCTTATGAAGACGATCATTGTTCCTGTGGACTTCAGCGACACCCAAGGGCGTTTGATCTCGGCCGCCGAGCAGGAGGCCAAGCTGCGGGACGCGTCACTCTTGCTCCTGCACATAATCGAACCGGCGGCCGAGGTGGCCGGCTTCGAGACCGATCCGGAAATGATGCGCCTGCGCATCGGCCAAGACTTCGAGGCAGAGGAGCGCATCGAGAGCGAGCGGCTCCGGGAGTTGGCCAAGCAAATCGAGTCGCGCGGGGTGAAATGCGCGTCCTCGGTGAAGTTCGGCCTTCCCGCCGACGAAATTCTCTCGGCCGTCGCGGAACATGGCGCCGGTCTCGTGGTGATGGGATCACACGGCCACGGAGCACTCTTCCACTTGTTCAGCGGCAGTGTGGTCACCGGGGTGCTCAAGCGCATCGATCGCCCGGTGCTGGTCGTCCCGCTGCGGGCCAAGTCGAAATAACACGGCGGGATTCGCGGGACGCGCGGTTTTTCCATGAACACCGATTGGTCAGTCTGGCAGCCGCGCGAGCGGGCCAACCTTTGCTTTGTCACGCGCGGCGAGGAAGTCCTGCTCATCCACAAGAAGCGCGGACTGGGTGCGGGAAAAATCAACGGTCCCGGCGGGAGGATCGAGCCGGGCGAGACCGCGTTGGAGGCGGCGATACGCGAGGTGCGGGAGGAATTGGGTGTCGTTCCACTGGCGCCGCAGCAGCGCGGCGAACTTCATTTCCAATTTGCCGACGGTTACGCGTTGCATTGCGTGGTCTTCGTCGCCGACGGCTGCGAGGGCGAACCGGTCGAGACGGACGAAGCGATTCCGCTCTGGGTGCGCACCGGCGAGGTTCCCTATGACAAAATGTGGGCCGACGACCGCCATTGGCTGCCCGGCATTCTCGAGGGGCGCTCTTTCCGCGGCTTCTTCGAGTTCGATGGCGACCGCATGCTCGCGCACCGCGTCGAGTGGTTGGCGGAGGAGGCGCTGGCCGGGCGATGACGACCGCTCAGTTCCTTTTGGGCGTGGGCGTCGGTGCGTTGACCGGCGTGTTGGCCGCGCTCTGCGGCGTGGGCGGCGGACTGATCATGGTGCCGGCTTTTGTTTTCCTGATGGCACTGGACCAGAAATCGGCGGTGGCCACCTCGCTCGCGGTGATCATCGCCGTGTCGCTGGTATCTACAGCCAAATATTCGGCCGCATCGTTGGTGAAGTGGCAGGTTGTTCTGCCCGTGGCCCTCGGAGCCATCGTCAGCGCGTGGTTCGCCGCAGATTGGCTGAAGCACCTTTCCAACGATCTCCTGTCGAAAATCTTTGCCATCCTCATGATCTTGGTAGGGCTTCGCATGCTTTTGGCCAAATGAATGGCGTGGGAACGTGCAAAGTATTAAATTTTCTTAAATTGGAAATAGTTCTGGGAAAGGTATTTGCAAATAATACGCCGATGGACCAAAAAAATTTTCAAATTTTTCCTTGCACAACCGGTGCTCCGTGCTATTTTGCCTACATCTTTAGTAAAGATTGTTCTGGGGGGAACAGCAGCCCTTCTCGCCACTCGGTGAGGAGGGCTGCAACTTTTTAGGGATATCGTTCCGGTCTCGAGCGACAAGCCATGGGTTCTTCCAAAGGATCGCAAGCATCCGCGCCCCGCCGTCGCTTCCGTTTTGTCTTGGCCGGCTTGGTCATCGTGGCGGCTGCCGTTTGGATTGCGCAAGGGCCGATACTCCGCACCGCCGTGAGGCTTGCCTTGCCGGAGTGGGCGCATCGTGCCGGATACGAAATCGAATTTCGCGCGCAACCGTCGCGCCTGTTCGGCCCGCTGCTTCTCGGCGAGGTGAGTTTGCGCGATGCACGCGGCAGCGACCTGCGTGCATCGGAAGTCGAGATCGATCTGGCGCGCATCCCGGATCTGCTGAGGCGTCCCCGGCACATTGTCCAATCTCTCCGCGTGCGCGGGCTTACAGGCGCGCTGCATTTGGCGGCTGCTTCCGGCACAAAGCCCCCCGAAAATGGCGACAGCATTTTGAACGTCCTTCCCGCTCCGACGCGGCCCGCCGTCATCGATATCCAAGCCCCCAAGATTTTCGTTTCCTCCGGTGATGATCATCTGCTGCTCAAAGATGCGCAGATGCTTCTCAGCGAAGAGCAAACCGGCACCTTCCGCGCGGGCGAAACCGGAGTCCGGCTCGGGGGAGCAAGCAAGAGTCTCGCCGGGCTTCAAGGCGTGACTGCATGGCGCGATGGCGTGGCGTATTTCGCGGATGTGGCTTTGGCTGACGATGCGGTGGTCGAGGAACTTTCCGTGAGTCTCGATCCCCCGGGAGCTGTCACGCTCAAAGCCCGCACCTTCGGCGGAAGTTTTTACGGCGAGTGGACCGGCGGTGCACGCACCACGGCCGCGGTCAGTGCTTCCGATATTTCGCTCGCCGGCCTCGGAAAATTTCTCGGCCTCCGGAATCCGATGCGGGGCCGCATCGGCGCGCTGAAGTTCACCTTCAACGGCGACTCCGCCGATCCGCTCGATGCGCAGTCGTCGCTGCGCGTGGAGGGGAAAGATTTTTCCTGGGAGAAGCGCTCGTTCGGAAGCTTGCGTCTGGGGGCGAGTTTTTCGGGGCGCCACCTCAAGATCGACGAGTGCTCGCTCGAGCAGGGCGCAAACCGCGTGGCAGCGCGCGGCTCGCTTGTCTTTCCCGCGCTCGATTGGCGTGCTTCCGCGGTTTCGCTCGATCTCGATGCCTCGGTCTCCGACGTGCGCGCATTAGCCGATCTTCTCGGAAGGACGCAAAACAATTTGTCCGGCAGCCTGGTCGTCCAAGGAAAACTCGCAGGGCGCCTCGGTGATCCGTCCGGTTGGTTCCGGGCGCGCGGCTGGAATTTGCGCGCACCGGGCATTCCCGTCGCCTCCCTGCAGGCCGACATTTTGTTCGCCAACGGCGGTGTGAACATCAGCTCGGTCGAGTCCCATAGCGGGCCGGATTTCGTCCGCGCCTCGGGGGAAATTTCGCTCAAGGATTCCCTCACTTACCGCGGGCGACTCGAGGCGCGGGCCCGGGAGGTCTCGCGTTTTCTCGAGCCGCTCGGGCGTTTTGCTCCCGACTGGGCGCGCCAAGGCGGAGTTCTTTTGTTCTGGGACGGGGACGGAACGGAAAGCGCCCACTCCGGCGTTGTTTCGTTCGAATTGTTCAACTTCGCCGGCGATTTGAACCCGGTGCCGGTCAACGGAAAGTTCGCCGCCACATATTCGCCCGGAAATTTTTATGTGAGCCGCCTGCTTTTGGACCGCGGGCCGCTCTCGCTTTCGGCTTCGTGCTATCTCTCGGGCAAGGGACTTTCGGTGCAGGATATCCAGCTTTTCAATGCGCGCGACCGGCTGCTTAGGTCGGAAATTTTTCTGCCGGTCTCTTTTCCGCTTCTGCTCGAGGGGAAAACTTGGTCGCAAACCATGATCCCGGGTGGCGAGGTTTACGCCATGGTGCGCACCGAAAATCTGCGCCTCGGTCCGCTGGCCAACCTTTTCGGACAGAATTCCGTGTGCGAGGGGTCGGTGGATTGGCGCTTCGATGCCTCCGGACCATGGGAAGATCCGCGTGTGGAATCCGCGCTCGTCACCGAGGGCCTGCGTGCGCGGTTCGACTCCTTTGCCATTCCTCCATCCCGCTTTGAGGCCAAGGCCTCTGTTTCCAAAAGGCGTCTCGATGTTTCGGGCAAACTGCACAAGAACGGCTCCGATCTTTTCAAGCTGTCGGCGTCGGTGCCGTTGTTGGGCCGGAGAGCGGACGGTGGTTGGCGTGTTCTCGACCGCGAACTGCCGGCAACCGCGCAGTTGGAAGTTGCACGGCTCGACTTGACGGAGTTCGCCGGCTTGAAACCCTTGGCCGGAGAGTTCGGAGGTTCGGTAAAAATGTCCGGCACGCTCTCATCGCCCAATCTCGACGGCGCCTTCGACTGGAAAGATGTGAAAATTTCGTTCGTGGACGGTCTCGAACCGGTCACCGGTTTTTCCGGACAGCTCGTCTTCGCGGGGTCGGAGGCAAAGCTTCCTGGCGCCAAAGGCAAGATGGGTGAGGGGACTTTCGTTGCGGAGGGACAGTGTAATTTTGCAGATCCGGCAAACATGGCTTCGTCTGCAAAAATCGCCGGAAAGAATCTGGCGCTTGTAGCGTCGGACAATTTTTATTTTCCCGCCGATGTGAACCTTGCATTTCAGCGCACGGTGGATTCCCGCACTGTGAGCGGCGATATCGCGCTGCTGCAAAGCAAGGCGAATGTTGCTTTCTCCGCCGTGCCCCGATGCGATCCCGAGGGGAAAAACGGTCGTGCGACGGAGCTTCCTCTGCCGTTCCGTGTTGGTGGTTGGTGCGCTGACTGCAGCGCCGACATCCGCATCCACTCGTCGGAACCCGTCGAAATTGCCCAAGGAGCATCCGCATCCGTCGATGTGTGGCTCACCGGAACGCTGCGTGAACCGGTGCCGGTCGGCACGGTTGATTGCTCGGGCTTGCAAGTCGCTTTGCCTGCGGGTCCGCTGGCGTTGACCCGCGCCAGGCTTTACTTCACCCGCGAGATCCCGCTGACGCCGGTGCTCGATCTCTCGGGCGAAACATTCGTGAGCGGACATCGCATCACGGCAAATATGTCCGGACCGCTCGGTCAAGAGCGTGTGGAATTTGTCTCCCTGCCCGAGCTGGCGCCGGCGCGTATGGCCGAGCTTCTCGCTGCCACATCACCCGCCGCCAACGAAGCGGCAAAAAACAAAACGTCAGGTGAAAAGTCCGGAGCCGGCGCGGAGTTGCCTCCGCCGCGCATCGGCATGACTTGGAGTATTCGCTGATCCGCGGCGGCCGAACCCGCCCCGTTTACTCCGGCTTTTCCGCCGCGGTGAGGGCCGGAGGTTCGGTGCCCCCTTTGGCCTTGAAGACGAGTTTGTCGCCCTCTTTGACCACATGGATTTCCTGTCCGGCGTGGAAGCTGCCGCGCAGGATCTCCTCGGCGACCGGATCCTCGAGGTAACGCTCCACGGCGCGGCGCATGGGACGCGCTCCGTATTGCGGGTCGTAGCCTTTGGCGATGAGGAATTCTTTGGCGTCCGGTTCGAGGACAACTTCGATGTTCTTGGCCTTGAGGCGATCGATGACTTTCTTCACTTCGAGGTCCACGATGTGCTCGAGGTCGCCTTTTTGCAGGCTGTGGAAGACGATGATGTCGTCGAGGCGATTGAGGAACTCGGGCTTGAAGACGCGTTTGGTCTCTTCCATCACCTTGTCGCGCATGCCCTCGTGGCTCGCGTCGAGCTTCGGCGCGCCGAACCCGAGCGATGTCTGCTTCTTGAGCATCTCCGCGCCGACGTTGGACGTCATGATGATGATGGTGTTGCGGAAATCGATCTTGCGGCCGAGCGAGTCGGTCAGCTTGCCTTCCTCGAGGATCTGCAGCAGAAGGTGCATCACGTCGGGATGGGCCTTTTCGATTTCGTCGAAGAGCACGACCGAATACGGGCGGCGGCGCACGGCCTCGCTCAGTTGTCCGCCTTCCTCGTGTCCGACATAACCCGGGGGCGAGCCGATGAGGCGCGAGGCGGTGAACTTCTCCATGTATTCCGACATGTCGATCTGGATGAGCGAGTCGGCGTCTCCGAACATGAACTCCGCCAGGGTGCGAGCGAGGAATGTTTTTCCGACGCCGGTCGGTCCGAGGAAAATGAACGAGCCGATCGGGCGGCGTGGATCTTTCAGATCCGCGCGTGAGCGGCGCAGGGCTTTGCTGATGGCAATGACGGCTTCGTCTTGCCCGATGACCGATTTCTTCAGCTCGCCCTCCATGGCGAGAAGCTTGCGAGTCTCGTTCTGGTCCATGCGGGCCAGCGGGATACCGGTCCATTTGGAAATGACGTGCAGGATGTCGTCTTCGCCGACCACGACTTCATTCTCGTCGCGGTGCGCGCGCCAGTCGGACATGATTTTTTCCAACTTCTCGCGCGCCTGCTTTTCGCTGTCGCGCAAAGCCGCGGCTTTCTCGAAGTCCTGCGCCTTGATCGCGGCCTCTTTTTGTCCGCGGATCTCCTCGATTTCCACTTCGAGGGTCTTTACGTCGGGAGGGCGCGTCATGTTCTGGATGCGCGCGCGGGCGCCGGCCTCGTCCATCACATCGATGGCTTTGTCCGGCAGGAAGCGTCCGGTGAGGTAGCGATCCGAAAGTTTTGCCGCCGATTCGAGCGCTTCGTCGGTGAGCTTGGCCTTGTGGTGCGCCTCGTATTTGCCGCGGATGCCTTTGAGAATGAGGATGGTGTCCTCCACGCTCGGGGCATCGACTTTGACGGTCTGGAAACGGCGTTCGAGGGCGGCATCCTTCTCGATGTATTTGCGGTATTCGTTGAGCGTGGTGGCGCCGACGCACTGCAACTCTCCGCGGGAGAGGGCGGGTTTGATGATGTTCGATGCATCCATCGCGCCCTCGGCCGAGCCGGCGCCGACGATGGTGTGCAGTTCGTCGATGAAAAGGATGATGTTCTTGCTCTTGCGGATCTCGTCCATCACCGCCTTGATGCGCTCCTCGAATTGTCCGCGGTATTTGGTGCCGGCGACCATGAGGGCAAGGTCGAGCGTGATGACCCGTTTGTCGCGCAGGAGTTCCGGAACGTTGCCGGCGACGATTTCCTGGGCGAGGCCTTCGGCGATGGCGGTTTTGCCCACACCGGCTTCGCCGATGAGGACGGGGTTGTTCTTCGTGCGGCGGCAAAGGATCTGGATGACGCGCTCGATCTCGCTGGCGCGACCGATGACGGGGTCCATGGCACCCTTTTTGGCGAGTTCGGTGAGGTCACGTCCGAAGGCGCGCAGGGCCGGCGTTTTGACCTGCTTTCCTGCGCCGCCGCCCCCGCCGGCAACTTCGGCGGCTTCCATTTCCTCGTCCTCGGGGCTGAAATTTGGATTGAGTTCGCGCAGGATTTCGTTGCGCGTGCGCTCGATATCGACGTCGAGATTTTTGAGGACTTTTGCCGCCACGCCGTCTCCCTCGCGGAGAAGGCCGAGCAGGATGTGCTCGGTGCCGACGTAGGAATGCCCGAGGGCTTTGGCTTCCTTGCCTGCCAGCGCGAGGACTTTTTTAACGCGTGGCGTGTAGGGGATATTGCCCACCATCTTGGTTTCCTGCCCGGACCCGACCTGCTTCTCGACTTCCATGCGCACGGTGTCCAGTTCGAGGCCCATTTTGGCGAGGACGTTGATGGCGACACCTTGTCCGAGTTTGAGCAGGCCGAGCAGGAGGTGCTCGGTCCCCACGTAATTGTGGTTGAAGCGGTCGGCTTCCTTGCGGGCGAGCGCAAGGACTTGCTGGGCGCGCGGCGTGAAGTTGTTCATTTCTTTTTCCCGTTGCCGTTGGTCGTCGGAACGACCTTGGCAATATCGGGCTCCGGAATCTTTTTCACTTTTGCACGGACCAGATCGGCGCGCAAGGTGTCGCGTTCCTCGGGCGTGAGTTTGTCCTGTTTGACCCCGAGCTGCAGGTGGGCAGGCTGGGTGGTCATGAAGAGTTCGTCCACCACGAGCTGGGCGCTATCGGGGAGCATGCCCAAATCGGCGCCGAGCTTCATTACGGAGAGAAGATTGAGGGCTTCCTTCGACGCGACCGAGCGGGCGTTGCCGAGGATGCCATAGGCGCGCCCGATCTGGTCGAGCAGCATGCTGGCGCGCCGCTCGAGCAGCATGTGGCGGGCGTTCTGCTCGTGCTCGATGACCTGCTCGATGACCTTGACCAGGCGGTCGATGATTTCCTCCTCGGTTTCACCGAGCGTCGTCTGGTTGGAGACTTGGAAGAGATTTCCCAGGGCCTCGGTGCCTTCGCCGTAAAGCCCTCGCACCGCGAGACCGATTTTGCCCACGGAATTGACGATCTGGTTGATCTGCTCGGCGAGGACGAGCCCGGGCAGGTGAACCATCGCCGAAGCGCGCAGTCCGGTGCCGACGTTGGTGGGACAGGCGGTGAGGTAGCCGAGGTCGGGATGGAATGCGTAGGGGAGGCGATCCTCCAGGAACAGGTCGGCCTCGTTGTTGATTTTGTATGCTTCGCGCAGCTGCAGGCCCGGGAGGAGGGACTGCATGCGCAGGTGATCCTCCTCGTTGATCATGATGCTCAGCTGCTGGTCGTGGCTGATGATGACCGCGCTGCCGGCGCTCTTGGAGGCGTGTTCGCGGCTGACGAGGTGCCGTTCGACGAGGATCTGTTTCTGCAGCGGCGAAAGTTCCTGCAACGCCCCGGTGTAGCCGTCCCGCATCGCGGGTATGGCAGCCACGTGGTCTTGGATTTCACCGAGGATCTGAAGACGCTCGGCTTTTTTGGCCCAGCCGGGAAAGGGGCGCTCGCGCAGGTTGCGGGCAAGGCGGATGCGGCTGCTGACGACGATTTTTCCGTGGGGACCTTCGCCCTGCAGCCATTGGCCGGGTTTGGCGATGATGTCGTCGAAAGTCATGCCTGCAACTCGTGCTCGAGTTTCTGGATTTCGTCGCGCAGCCGGGCGGCGTCCTCGTATTTCTCTTCTTTCACCGCCCGCTGCAGCTCGGTCTCCAGCGATTTGACGCGGTCGGCCATGGCGAACCGACGCGAAAGTTTGGCCGGCATTTTGCCGGTGTGCCGCAGGCCCTTGTGCATGCCGCGCAGGAGATTCGCCAAACCGTCGGCGAATGTGTCATAACACGCGCTGCAACCGAGACGGCCGGTCTTTTTGAAGTCGGCCTGGGTGAATCCGCAGACCGTGCACCGTTGGGAGGGCTGGCCGTGCTCGATCTGCTGGGCGGCGCCCAATCCGAGAAGCAGATCGGCGAGCGCGAAGCCCGTGGGGTCGCTGACGCCCTTCTCTTTGGCGCAAACTTCGCAGAGGTTCACTTTCTGCATTTTTCCCTCGACGATTTGCGTGAGGTAAACAGTGGCCTCGTTTTTCTGGCAGACGTCGCAACGCATAACTCAACCGATCGGCGTGCCGGTGGTTCGCGTCAACTCGCGGAACATTTCCGTGAGGCGGCGGGTGACGGGCCCGGGTTTCCCATCGCGGACAGGTCGCGAGTCGAGCTCCACGGCCGGGATGATTTCCGCCGCCGTGCCGGTGAGGAAGCACTCGTCGGCGGTGTAGATGTCGTAGCGCGTGATGTTTTCCTCGCGGATCTCGACGCCGAGGTCGCGGGCGAGTTCGAACACGACGGCGCGTGTCACGCCCGAGAGGGCGCCGGCGGCGATCGGCGGGGTGACGATGCGTCCGTCACGGATAACGAACACATTGTCGCCAGTGCATTCGGCCACATAGCCCTGCTCGTTGAGCATGAGTCCTTCGCCGGCTCCGGCTTGCTCGGCCTCGATCTTGGCCATGATGTTGTTGAGGTAGTTGAGCGATTTGACCATGGGACTGAGAGCGCCGTGGGCGATGCGGCGCGTGGCGCAGGTCACCAGTTTGAGTCCGCTGGCATACATCTCTTCCGGGTAAAGTGTGATCGTCGAAGCGATTATGAACACGGTGGGCCGGGGGCAGCTCTTGGGTGAAAGCCCCAGGGAGCCTTCGCCGCGGGTCACCACGAGGCGCACATAACCGTCGGTGAGTTTGTTGGCGCGGATTGTCTCCAGGACAGCTTGGGTCATTTCGTCCGGCGTAGTGGGAATGCGCAGTGCGATGGCCCGGGCCGAGCGGTAAAGGCGGTCGATGTGGTCATCGAGGCGGAAAACGCGCCCGGCATAAAAGCGGATGCCTTCGAACACACCGTCGCCGTAAAGCAAACCGTGGTCGAACACCGAGACGGCCGCCTCTTCTTTGGGGACAAGTTTTCCGTTGAAGTAGATTTTCATGAAAATGCGCCCCTCGGTTGCGGCGAGGCTATGCCGACAGACTGAACGGCCTGCAGCTGGAAGACAAGCCGGTCCGAAACCGCGCACGCGATTCAGCGCTGGAGCAAATCGGCGATGCAGGCGGTCCAACCGGTCTGGTGGGAGGCCCCCAAACCGCGTCCGGTTTCCGCGTGGAAGTATTCGTGAAAAAGCAGGGGGTCGCCATCGCGACCACCGTCGCAAGGACGGATGCCGTCCGCGCCCGGAAGAAACAGCGAAGCGAGTCGCCGTGTCAGTTCGTCGGCAATGGCGGCGAGGGTCAGACGGCGCCCAGAGCCCGTGGGAAATTCCGCGGTCAGTTCCTCCCCGTAGTAGGTGTGGTATTTGCGCAGGGATTCGATGAGAAGGAAGTTCACGGGCATCCAGACGGGCCCGCGCCAGTTGGAGTTGCCGCCGAATAGCCCGCTGGTGGATTCGCCCGGGGCGTAATCCACGCGGTAGGTGCGGCCGTTTACAGCCAGCTCGTAGGGTTCTTCCCGGTGACGCAGGGAAAGCGAGCGCAAGCCGAAGGGCCCGAGAAATTCCCTCTCATCGAGAATCGTTGCGAGAAGGCGTTCGAGGCGCGGCCGGTCGAGCAGGGAAAAAATATGGACGCCGTCCTTGTTCGGTTTGCGCCAGCGCGAAGCGCGTTCGCGCAGGTCGGGACGGCGGTCGATGAACCATCGCCACCGGTTGGTCAGGGGGCGTCCGACCTCGGCCAGATCGCGCGGCACCGTTTCCACGGCAAAGAACGGTATGAGTCCGGCTACCGAGCGCAGTTTGACCGGAATGCGTCGTCCGTCCGGCATGTGGAGCTGGTCGTAGTAAAAGCCGTCCGCCTCGTCCCACAGATCCGATCCCGCCTGCCCGCCAAGGTCGAGTGACGACGAGATGTAGAGAAAGTGCATGAGGAATTTTCCCCCGAGCGTCTGGTAGGCAAGGTCCTCGCGCGCCAGTTCCAGCGCGATGAGCAGCATGTTCAGTGCGAACATGGCCATCCAACTCGTGCCGTCGCTTTGCACGAGATAACCGCCCTCGGGCGGCGGTTCGCTGCGGTTGAAAGGGCTGGCATTGTCGAGTCCGAGAAAGCCGCCGCCGAAAACTTCGAGCTGCTCGTCGCGCGCCGCGCCGTTTGCCCACCACGTGAAATTCACGAGCAGCGCGTGGAAAACGTGCTCGAGGAAAATGCGGTCGGGCGTTCCCGTGCGCCGTGCGTCCGCGAAATACGTGCGCAGCGCGGCCCACGCGTAAACCGGCGGGTTGGGATCGCCGAAATTCCACTCGTAGGCGGGCAGGCGTCCGTTGGGATGCATATACCATTCCCTGAGCAGCAGCTTGAGCTGGTGCTTGGCGATGGCCGGGTCGGACAGCGAGAACGGGATGGTGTGAAACGCCAGGTCCCAGCATGCAAACCACGGGTATTCCCAGTCGTCCGGCATGGAGATCACATCGTGCGCGATGAAATGCCTCCATTGGCGGTTGCGCGGATTGTCGCGCTCCGGTGGCGGGAATGCCGGGTCTCCGTCCAGCCATTTGCCGACGTCGTAGTGGTAAAATTGTTTGTTCCAGCACAGTCCGGCGAGCGCCTGTTGCTGGACGCGGCGCCCCGCGGCGTTCAGGGACGGCGCGGCGAGCGAGTCGTGGTATCCGGCGCATTCGCGTGAGCGCTGGGCCATCACCGCCCCGAGATTCTCCGTGGCGGTTGCGGCGTCGGCGGACCGCAGTCGCAACTCCAAAGTCCACGTCCCGCCCGGCTCGAGGTTGCGGTGGTAAACGGCCGTCGCCTTGGTGCCGGTGCGGTCGGGATTGACCGCGTGCCGCTCGCCCTCCACGAGATGCCGGTGGAAGGCGTCTTTGGTGAACAGCGAGGCGTTTGCGCTGCCGAAAAGAAGTTTGTTGTTCGTCTCGTTCTCCGTGAAAAGCACTTCATCGGCCGCCGGTCCTTCCAAAACCCATTCGCCGAGCGCTTCCTCCCGGGCGTGCACCAGGGCGTTCCCGGCTGCGCAAAGCCGGGCAGCTTTCGGGCGCGACGGGTCCCACGTCCAGCGGTTGCGGAACCACAGGGTCGGCAAAACCCAAAGCGGCGCGGAATCGGGTCCGCGGTTTATCGCGGTGATGCGGATCAGGATGTCATCCGGTGCGGCCTTGGCATAGGCGACATCGATGTCGAAGAAGCGGTTGCCATCGAAAATGCCCGTATCGCGGAGTTCGTATTCGGGATCGAGCGGCCCGCGCCGCGAATTCTCCTCCACGAGTCTGCCGTAAGGAAATGCGCGTTGCGGATAGCGGTAGAGCGCGCGAAGCCAGGAAGAAGTGGGCGCGGCTTCAAGATACCAGTATTCTTCCTTCACATCCTCGCCGTGGTTGCCTTGCGGTCCGGCGAGGCCGAAAAAGCGTTCTTTGAGGATGTGGTCAACCCCGTTCCAGAATGCCGGGGCGAAACACATGCGTTGCTCGCGATCGCAGATGCCGAAGATGCCGTCCTCTCCCCAGCGGTAGGCGCGACTGCGCGCGTGTTCGTGCGGGAAGTAATTCCACGCGTCGCCGTCCGCGCTGTAGTCCTCGCGCACTGTGCCCCACTGACGTGACGAAACGTAGGGTCCCCAGCGCCGCCACGGGTCGTGGGGCCGGGGGCTTTCTGCCAATCGCTCTGCTTCGGCATTCATGGCAGTCCTTTCATGATCCAGTGAACGATGCGTTCGAGCACATCTTGGCTGTCCACATCGTGCCAAAGCAGATGATGGCTATCGGGATAAAAGCGGTATTCTTTCTCCGCGCATCCGAGACATTCAAAAAACGCGCGGCTCTGGTCTGGGCGGATGAAAACATCGCGCCCACCGGAGAGCATGAGCGTCGGCACCGCGATGCGTGCCGCGTTTTGCGGAGCCTCCTGCATAAGGTCGTGGAATCGCGAGAGGAACCCCAGTGTGAAGCCGCGCACGCGGTGCGGGATGGTCCGCAAATACGCCATGTATTCGTCGTCCGCGGTCAGGCGCGGGATCGATGTCTTGCCGTGGACGAAGCGCATGGGCGCGAGCTTGAATCGTGGGGCGACGCACGCCGCCTTGCGCATCAACGCCAGAATCCAGTCGGGGACCGGCGCACGGATTTCCGTGACCGGGACCGACAGCACCAGGCGCTCCGGTCGCAGGGCACCGTTGGCAACCGCATCGACCGCAACCAACGAACCCATGCTTTCGCCGACGAGAAAAAACGGCACATCCTCGCCGAGGTGCGCTTCCGCGAATGCCGCGAGATCCGCCCGCCATTCGCGCGGGTCGAGGAAATGCCCTCGCCTTCCGTGGTCCGGATCGTGGCCTTGGCCGCGCAGGTTGATCGCCCAGACGGAGCAACCATCGGCGGACAGTTTTCGTCCGAGCGGACCGAAGTCGGCAGCCGCGCCGCTCAAGCCGTGGATGCAAAGCACATGCGCGCGGGGGGTGCCATCCGCTTCCCAGACGAGCCCGGGGAATATCGTGCCGTCGTGCGCCGGCCACGCGAAGTCCCGCGCGCCGCGCGCCACTTCGTCGATGGTCCAAGGTCGCCCGTCCGGCATGCGCCGATCATCCTCCGTCCGCGCGATCAGGTGCAAGCGGGGATCGGGCTTGCCGCAATCCGCTTCCCGCGACAACGTGCGTGATTGTGAGAGCGGTGGTCCAGCGTGTCACCCGTGCCTCGGTATCTGTCGAGGGGGAAGTTGTCGGCGCGATCGGCCGCGGGTTGCTTGTGCTGCTCGGCGTGGCGGCGGATGACGCCGCCGACGACATCGCGTGGCTTGCAGGCAAAATCGCGCAGCAGAAAATTTTCGCGGGTGACGGCGATCGCATGGACCGCTCCGTTGTCGAGGCGGGTGGCGAAGTGCTGGTTGTCAGCCAGTTCACCCTGCTGGCCAGCACCCGCAAAGGCACAAAACCGTCGTGGCATCGCGCGGCACCGCCGGATGTTGCCGTGCCGCTCTATGACGCCTTCGTCGGCGCGATGCAGCGCGCGCTCGGGCGCCTGGTTGCAACGGGCTACTTCGGGGCGACGATGGAAGTCGAACTCGTCAACGACGGCCCGGTGACGTTGGTGCTCGACTCGCGCTTGCGCGAGTAGCTACGCGAAATACGTGTCCCCGTGCTCGTAGGGCGGCGCGCAGCAGCAGAGAAAGCGCAGGTCCGAGCTGGCGGTGATCCGGTGCCAGGCGCCTGCGGGGATAAGGACGGCATCTCCGGCGCCGATTTCGCGTGTTTCGCCATCGACTTCCATCCGTGCCGTGCCTTCCAACAGGAAATAAAATTCCTCGCTCAGCTTGTGGTAATGACGGTCGGTGGCACTGCCGGCCGGCAACCGCGCCTCGGCCAGGCTCTGGTTTTGCACCGGGGCGTTGGTGCGGTCGAGGATGCTGCGGATGGTCGATCCGTCCTTCGTGGTGAAGGGGCTTTGTTTTTCCAGTTGCTGCACTATCATATCCGGAAGATATGAGATTTTTCGAGGGTTGCACCGCCTTAATCACGGGAGCTTCGTCCGGGCTCGGAGCGGAATTCGCCCGCCAGCTGGCGCCCGTGGCCGGCAAACTTGTCCTCGTGGCGCGCCGCGGCGAGCACCTCGATGCCCTCAAGGCCGACCTGGAGGCGCGGCATCCGTCGGTGCGGATTTTTGTCTATGTGATGGACATCACCCGCGAAAACCAGAACCGCGATTTCATCGCTTGGTTGGAGCGCGAGAAAATCAGCGTCAACTTCCTGGTCAACAATGCCGGGATGGGCGACAAGGGTCCTTTTGCGACCGGCGATTGGTCGAAAATCCACGCCATGCTCGAACTCAACGTGGTCGCGCTCACGCGTCTTACCCACCATCTCCTGCCGATGCTGCGCGAAGGTGGTCGCGGTGCCGTTTTGAATGTCAGCTCCATCGCCGGTCTGCTTCCGTTGCCGCACATGGCGGTGTATGCGGCGACCAAGGCTTACGTGAACAGTTTCAGCGACGGCCTGCGCATGGAACTGCGCGACACGGGGATCACGGTCACGGCCGTTCTGCCCGGACCCGCCGACACCGAGTTTGGCGAGGTGGCATCGCGCGGCACCGGCGAGCCCGAGTGGAACACACCCGACGCTCTCACGATCCCGGTGGAGGAGGTGGTGCGCTCGGCGCTTGCGGCCGTGGCCCGCGACAGGGCCCGCGTCATTCCCGGATGGAAAGTGGCGCTCCTGATGGGGATCGCCGTGGCCCTGCCGCTGGGCATCGTGCGCGCCGTCCTGCAACGCCGGCGCTCTTGATTGCGAAGGCTCCGCGCCCGAAAACTTTACGAAGTTTCCGCACATGAACCCGATCAAAGCCAAAAAAGCCGCGGTGGATCCGGCCGCCTTGGCCAGCTTCAAGCGCACCTTCGAGCTGATCAACACGCATCTCTACAGCGTGGAGGAGCGGATCCGCGCGCAGGCGCGGGCCTTCGATCCCGCGATGGAAGGCTACGTGGGTTATGTCTGCGGCTCCGCCGGCAAGCGTCTGCGTCCCGCCCTCGCTTTGCTCGCCGGGGGTTCGACCGGGAAAATATCCGCCGCGCACGTCGACCTTGCGGTCGTCGTCGAACTGATCCACATCGCCACGCTCGTGCATGACGACATCATGGACGGCGCCGACCTCCGCCGCGACCAGCCGACGGTCAACGCGAAGTGGGGAAATGCCATCAGCGTGTTGCTCGGCGATGCGCTGCTCGCGCATGCCATGCGCCTGGCCACCAATTTTTCCGACACCGAAGTGGTGCGCCGCATCGCCGATGCCGCGGCCGAGGTGTGCACGGGCGAGATCATCCAGACGCAGCGGCGGTTCGATCTCAATTTGTCCGCGCATGACTATTACCGCATCGTGGAAATGAAGACTGCCGCGCTCTTCGCCGCGGCCAGCGAACTGGGCGCTTTCCTCAGCGAGACAACGCCGGAAAAAATCGGCGCGCTCAAACTTTTCGGTCTCAAGCTCGGCACGGCTTACCAGATTTATGACGATTGCCTCGATCTGGTCGGCGACGAGGAAGAGATCGGCAAGACGCTCGGCAGCGATCTGCGCAAGGGGAAGCTCACGTTGCCGCTCATTTTTCTCCTGCAGTCGGCGCGGCGTGCGGGCGACCACGGGGAGTTGAGCGCATTGCTCCTCAACGGCGGCGACACCGCGCATGAAAAAATCGCGGTGCTGTTGTCCGAGCGCCGCGCGTTGAGGCAGACGGCGGACGCCGCGGGTGCCCTGGTGCAGGAGGCACTTGCCGCACTGGGTCCGGTCGATGAAAACCGTTTCACCGCGGGACTTCGCGGTGTGGCGGAATATCTCCAGGTTCTCATCGACCGCGTGGCCCGCACGGCTTAGCGGCGTTTTGTTCCACCCGTGGGAGAGGGGCTGAATACTGCATCGCCGCCGCCCGGGCGGTTGCGGTCCGGCCACGTGACGCTCCTGCAGCTCGTCGGCCAGTGTTTTTCGGTCGGTCCCCTCATCGACGTCGCGCTCTTTCTCGGCATTGTCGCTTCGATGGCCGGTGCGGTCGGTCCGCTGGCTGTCGCTCTCGCCGCGCTTGGCATGCTGGCCTTTTCGCTCGTGGTGGCGTTCTACGCGTCCGAGACCGGCGGTGCGGGCGCGATGGGCGACTACGCGGGCCGCGCATGGGGAAAAACCGCGGGCGTCGCGGTTCTCGGCATCTATGTCGTTTCGCTCATTTTTTCCGGCGCCGCGGGATTTTCCATCGCGGTGGGCGAACTGGCGGCGCAATTTGCCGCCCGTTACGCCGGTATGGATTTGCCGTGGTGGGCGGGGGCGCTGGCTGCGGCAGCCGCCGCGTGGTGGCTCAACGTGCGCGGTGCGGGTGCGGCAACGCGCGCGCAACTTGTCATCGTCGGCGCATCGGTCATTCCATTCGTGCTCACTGCCTTCGCCGCCATCGCCCAGGCGGGAGCGGCGAACACATGGGCGGTTTTTTCGTGGGGCAACCCGCACGCTGGCGACCTCTTCGGCGCCCTGCTTTTCTGCATCCTGCTGTTCGGCGGCTTCGAGACCGCGGGCGCATTGGCCGAGGAGACCGACAACCCGCGGCGCAGCATCCCTCTCGCGCTGGTGGGAACGGTCGGCGCGGTGGCGGTGCTGCTCGTGCTCTGCTCCTACGCCGGCACGGTGTATTACGGCCCCGCCAATGCTGCCAAAGATTGGGGCGGTGTGCTCGACGGCTACGCGCGCATGGCCGACGATTTGCTCGGATCGTGGGCCGGATGGTGGATCCGCTTCGCCGTTCTGGTGGACTTTACCGCGACTTGCATCGGCTTCACCGTTGCCGCCTCGCGCGGCATTTTCGCCCTTGCCAGATCCGGGTTGCTCCCCGCGCGGTTGGCCGCGACGAACTCCCTGGGTGCTCCGCAGACCGCGGCCACGCTGGTGCTTGCTCTCGCCCTCCTTGCCATCGCAGCCGGATCGCTCGTGCCGTCCGGGCAGCGCTATGACACACTATTCGTCGCCGCCACCTCGCAGGCGGTCCTGCTCGTGATTGTTTACTCGGCCCTGGCGCTCGGTGCGTTGCGTCTGATGCTGCGGCAACCCGGGGGCCAACCGCGCTGGCGCTGGATCGTGTTCCCCCTGGCTGCCGTCGTGCCGGGCTTGGCGCTTTACGGAACGTTTGTCCCGTTCCCGGATTATCCCGAGCGTCTGGGGCTTTACGCCGGCTTGGCCGCTTTGGCAGCGACGATCGCGTGGGTGGGCTGGCTGCGTGCGCGGGGGCGGATCTGACGCCGCTCAGCCGTAGCTTTTCGTGAACTTCTTTTTTCCGTCGTCGTCGGTTTTTGCCGTCGTCGTTTCGTCAACAGCGACCGGCTTTTCCGGGGCGGGCGCGGGTGCGGCGTTGCCGGCCTCGACGAAGGCCAGTTGAAGTTCGGAGAGGACTTTGGCCAGCAGGGCCGATTCTTCCTCGGTCAGGTTGCCGCGGGTTTTTTCGCGGATCATTTCCAACTGGTCGATGAAGATGCGGGCAACGGGGAGGTTCGGCTCCATCGGCTTGCCGTCGGGGCCTGGGATGTGGCCGAGCATGAGCGCGATTTGTTGCGCCTGCATGAGGACGAATTCGGTGAACCGGCGGGTCATTTCGCCGGACTGGGTCGAGGATTGGACTTCAGCCATGGTTTGAGGTGTTCGTTTCGGAGGGAGTCACCAGAACCGTGGCCCGGTGCTGCCCGCCGAAATATTTTCTGGCCGCCGCGCGCACACGGTCAATGGTGATTTCGTTGATCTCGGCCGCGCGCGTCGCGTAATGCTCCGCGCCGAGTCCGTAAAGCTCGTCCACCGCGACGACGTGGGCGAAGGCCTCGAGCGACTGGTTGCGGATGGCTTCGCTGCCGATGAGTTTCTTTTTTGCGCGCGCAAGTTCGGCCTCGTCGAGTCCGTCCCCGGCGAGGGCGGAAATTTCCTCGTCGAAATGTTTCCGCACCAGATCAACCTTGGCCGGGTCGGTTCCGAGATAGAAGGTGAAGATGCCCGGGGCGAAGCCCATCATCTGGGCCGCTCCGACGAAGTAGGCTAGGCCGAGTTCCTCGCGGATGCGGTGGAAAAAGCGCGAGGCCATGTCGCTGCTCGCGGTGTCGATGAGTTCCAGCGCCACGCGGTCGGGGTTGAGCGCATCGGTCCCGCGGAATCCCGCCATCAGCACGGCTTGTTGTTTGGGTTCGTGGACCACGGTCTCGACCGGCGCGGGCAGCGGCGGCGCAACGGGCGGTTCGGTCATGAGCAACTCGCCGGGCGGCAGCGATCCGAAAAATTCCCCGGCGAGGCGCCGCACTTCGTCGGTGTCGATGTCGCCGAAGATGGCGAGCACGCCGTTTTTAGCGGTCACACAACGGTCGTGGAAATCCACGAGTTGCCGGCGCGACAAGGCGGCCACGGATTCTTCCGTCCCGTTGGAGCGCAGACCGTAGGGATGGTCGCCGAAAACGGCTTTGCGCAGCGCGTGCCTCGCCACCGAGGTGATTTGTTCGTCCTCCGCCTTGATCGCGGCGATCTGGTCGTGCTTCTCGCGCTCCACCTCGTGGTCCGGAAAGCTCGCGTTTGCGAGCACATCCGAGAGCAGGTCCAAACCCAAATGCAGATCGGGTTTCATCACCTCGACCGACACGCTGAAGCTGTTGTTTCCGGAATCGGCGCGGATCTGGCCTCCCACCGCCTCGATGGCGTCGTTCAACTGCTCGGCTGTGCGTGATGCGGTGCCCTTGATGAGGGCGCGCGCGGCCAGCGCCGTGATGCCGTTGGTCTGCGGGGTCTCCGCGAGCAATCCGCCGCGGAAAACGGCCACCATGTTGACCAGCGGAAGTTTCGTGTCGCGGCAGACAATCATGCGCAGGCCGTTGGGCAGGGTGAACTTTTCGATGTGCCGCGCCCCGGCCGCGGGTGCGCCCGCCGAGGTCCGGGCGAGGGAACCTTTCGGATTGAGCGAAGTGACGGTGATCCCGGTCGGGATGAGATGTTCGCGGGCCACGCGCGCGATGTCGTCGGATTCGACGCGCCCGATCTGTGCCAGGTATTCCGAGCCGAGGTCGGGGTTGCGTGCCAAGAGCCAGCTTCCGCCGATGTCGGATGCGCGTCCGCGCGCTGTGGCGAGGTTGTTCAGCTGGTCGGCGAGGATATTTTTGCGGGCCTTGGCGACCTCGGCCCCTGACGCCGGCCGGTCGCGGTAGCGCCCGACGATCTCCAGCGCGGCGGCTTCGGCTTCGGCGCGTTTTTCCGGTTCGCAGAGGAAATCGATGCCGAAGAGTCCCATTTCGCCGGCCATGTAGGAGTAGGCGGAGATGTGGTGGACAAGATTTTTCTTCTCGCGCAACTCTAGGTGGAGTGGTGCGCTGCGGCCACCGCCGAGCACGGTGGCGAGAACATCGAGGGCGGCGGTGTCCGGGTGGGTGATCGGCGGGATGTGCCACACGAGCGAGACGCGGCTGAGCTCGGTCTCGAACTCGGAATGCGCCTCGCGCCGGCCAAGCTGCGTGGGTTCGCGCGTGATGAGCAGTGGTGCGCTTACACGCCGCGGCTCGCCGCCGAAGAAGTGCTCGGCTTGGGCGAAAACGAAATCGGGGTCCAGATCGCCGACCACGACGAGAAACATGTTCTCGGGCACGTAGCGCGCACGATAATAGGCCTCGAGATCCTCGCGCGTGAGGCGGTTGAACACGTCGAGATGCCCGATGACCGGGTGCCGGTAAGGGCTGCGGCTGAACGCGGTCGAGAGCATCAATTCGGTGCTCATGCGGTTGGGATCGTCGAAGCCCATGGCGAACTCGCGCCGGATCACCTCCTGCTCCTTGGCGAATTCCTCCGCGGGCAGCGTGGAATGCAGGGTGGCATCCGCGAGCAATTCGATGGCCGTGGCGGTGCCGTCTGACGGCACGTCGATCCAGTAAACGGTGCGGTCGAATGAAGTGTAGGCGTTGATGTAGCCTCCCGCCTCCTGAACAGCGCGCGCGATTTCGTTCGGTCCGCGTTTTTCGGTGCCCTTGAAAACCATGTGCTCCAGGAGGTGCGAGAGACCCGCTCCGAGCCAAGCGCCTTCGTGGATGCTTCCGGTCTCGACCCAGACCTGCACGCTCGAGACCGGAGCCGAGTGGTCCGGCTCGAAAAGCACGGTGAACCCGTTGGGCAGCACGCGCGTGCGCGTTTGGCCGCGGGCCAGCGCCGCCGCTGACGGATCGGGATGGGGCAGGAAATTCTGCATGCCGGTGCGTGCCGCAGTCGCGGCGCGTTGGTCAGTTGGCTTCCGGCGCGAGTTTCCGGCGACGCGGCACTTGCGCCGTCTTCTTTTTCTCCGCGGGACGGAAAGGCGTGACGAAGACCTCTTCGAAGCTGAATGCGTTCTCGAAGTCCTCGATGCGGTCGTCGTCCGCGCGGCCGAACACGCCGGCCTCGATGAGGTTGAACACCATGCGCCCGACATCGCCCGTCGAGCGCACCCCCCAGTATTCGAGCACGGTCAGGCCCATCGGGCCGAACTGCTGCAGCGAATATTCGCGGAAGCCGTCGAGCAACTCCGCCGCGGAAACGTGGGTCGCGGAGGCGCTGCGGCTCTTGCGGCGTTTTTTCTGCGTGAACTCGAGGGCCTCGCGGAGAAATCCGTAAGCCTCGCGGCTGAACCGGGGATCGCGCGCGGTCAGCTGGTCGAGAATTTCGTGGAAGGCCGGTTTTTGCATGGCGTCGGATTTCAGGGCGTGGAGAGCTGTGCGGCCGCGGCGCCGGCTGCGCGGGCCTCGCGCCAGTGCTTGATGCCGAGCCCCGTCACGAAAGCCGCGAGAATGAAGGCGATCAATTGTCTCTCCTGCCGTGTCAACCTGATCATCGAACGGCTAATTTGCCCCAGATGTCCGGTGGTGGCAAGCGGTAGGCTCTGGATATCCCCCTGCGGATTTGCTCGCCACGCGCCGCGCCCGGGCCGATCATTCCGCCATGGCGACGGAGCACTCGGCGAAGTGGTTCTTGAGAAAGCACGAAGACGGCGAGACTTTCGGTCCGGTCGATTTCGCCAAAATCAAGGAATGGGCGCGCGCCGCGCAGGTGTCGCCATTGGACATGGTCAGCGACGACCGCGTGAAATGGGTCAAGGCCCCGATGTTGCAGGAGTTGCACATGGACTACCTCATCCAGCTCGGCGACGAGTCCTACTACGGCCCGACAACCGAGGAGGCGGTGCAGGAATTTTTGCGTCTCGGCGAAATCAATGCCTCGACCAAGCTGATCAACTGCTGCACCGGCGTCGAAATGGCCCTGCGCGACAGCGGCTTTTTCCAGGGCCAGCCGCCGCCGATGGAAGAAATCGCCCACAACGAGCCCGGTCGCCGCACCATCCGCCAGAATCTGCAGCAGCGCATCCGCGAGCTGGAACTGCTGCTGGTCGAACACCACCAGAAACTCCAGATGGCCGAGGTGCGCATCCGGCAACTGGAGAAGCGTCTGACCGGCGCGGGACTGCGCGCGGATTGATCCGCGACGGCGCATGGCCCGCGAGCGGATCGATGTGCTTCTCGTGCAGCGGGGCCTTTGCCCCTCGCGCGAAAAAGCGCAGCGTGTCGTCATGGCGGGGGAAGTTTTCATCGGCGGAACGCGTGCGGAGAAACCCTCGCAACTCGTCGCCCCTGACGCGCCGCTCGAGGTGCGTGGCGCCGATCGCTACGTCGGTCGCGGCGGCTACAAGCTCGAAGCCGCGCTGGCCGCATTCGGCATCAACCCGTCGGGATGGGTCTGCCTCGACGTCGGCGCCTCGACCGGCGGATTCACCGACTGTCTCCTGCAGCACGGGGCCGCGAAGGTCTATGCGCTCGATGTCGGCCACGGCCAGCTCGCTTGGAGCCTGCGCAACGACCCGCGCGTCGTCGTGATGGAGCATGCCAACGCTCGCCATCTCCAACCCGAGGATTTGCCGGAAAAAGTCCGGCTCGCCGTGGCGGACGTGAGTTTCATCTCCCTGACTTTGGTCTTGCCGCCCGTCGCCGCGGTTCTTACTGACGACGGAATGATTGTGGCGCTGATCAAACCGCAGTTCGAGTTGTCACGCGACGAAGTCGGCCGCGGCGGCATCGTGCGCAGCGAGGCTGCACATGCGCGCGCCGTGCAAAAAATCGCGGACTTCGCGGCCCGGTCCGGATGGACATGGGGCGGTGTGACCGACTCGCCCATCACCGGCGCGGATGGCAACCGCGAATTTCTTTGTCTTTTGCGTCCATGAAAACCGGGATCATCGCACGCGCCGACAAGCCGCAGGCTGCGACGCTCGTCGCCGACCTGCGCTCGGCGCTCGAACGCCACGGGGTCGGCGTTTTGCTCGAACGCCGCACCGCGGCGCTGGCATGCGGTGCCGGGTCTGACGGCCCGGACGAGCAAGAATTGGCGGCCGCCTGCGATCTTCTCATCGTCCTCGGCGGGGACGGCACGATTCTGCGGGTCTTGCACCGCGTGCGCGCACCGGTGCCGCCAATTTTCGGCATCAACCTCGGTTCGCTGGGTTTTCTCACCGGAGTGAGCAGCGAGGACTGGCCGCGTGCGGTGGAGAGCATCGCCGCAGGCGATTACAGGCTAAGCCCGCGCACGCTGCTTCACGTCGAACTTCTTCGCGGCGGCCGCGTGGCGGAAACTTTCACCGGGCTGAACGATGCGGTGGTCAGCCGCGGGCAGCATTCGCAGCTAATCAAGGTCGAGGCGCGCGTCGATGGCGAGGAGCTGTGCATCTACAACGCGGACGGCCTCATCGTCGCCACGCCCACCGGATCGACCGCCTATTCCATGTCGGCTGGCGGCCCCTTGTTGCTGCCCGACAGCGCTTGTCTCGTTCTCACGCCCATCTGTCCGCACGTCTTGACCAACCGTTCCGCAGTCATCGCCGACACCTCGCGCCTCGAGCTGCGTCTGGTGGGCGATGCCCCGGGCGTCACGGTCAACGTGGACGGCCAGGAAGTCCGCGACTTCGGCGAAGGCGACGTTCTGCGCATTTCCCGCGCTGCCGAAAAATTGCAGCTGGCAACGCTTCCCGGCCTCACCTTCAGCGGGGTCTTGCGCGAGAAGCTTAAGTGGAGCGGCAGCAACGTATGACACGCATTCTCGTTCCGCCCGCGTGCGCCGCCGTGGATGTTGCGGCCGGATCGCGCGACGAAGCCGCGGAAAAAGCGGCGGATCTCCTGCGCAGCGATCCGCACATCGGTTCCTGGGAAGCCTTCCGCGCATCGATCGGCGCGCGGCAAATCGTCGATCTCGAGGGATGCGCCAGCGGCGTTTGCCTTGTGCACGGCCGCAGCGACGCGGTGAAGGGCCTTGCCGTTGCCGTGGCGCGCACGGCGGGGGGCTCCGGGTGCTGCCCGCGGTTGGTTTTCGTTTTCGCTATCCCTTCCGCCATGGCCGAGGAATATCTGCGGGCCATCGGCTCGCTTGCCCGCGCTTGCCGCGACCAAGCGGTGCTGCAAACGCTGCTCGATGCACCCGATGCCGCAAATCTGGCGCGGCGGGTGGAAAAGTTGCTCGCCTGATTCCGGCGCGTTCTTGCAGGACGGACCGGGGAAGGGCACATTGCGCGCATGCCGCTCGTCTCGGTCCGCAATCTCCGCACGTGGTTCCCCGTGCTCGGCGGCGTCTTCCGCCGCCGCACGGGCGAGATCAAGGCTGTCGATGACGTGAGCTTCGACGTCGAAGCGGGCCAGACCGTAGGCCTCGTCGGCGAAAGCGGCAGCGGAAAAACCACCGTCGGTCGCACCATTTTGAAACTCACGCCGGCCACGTCGGGGGAAGTGCTCTACGACGGGCGCGACATCCTGCCCATGGGCGAGAGCGAGTTCCGCCCCCTGCGCAAAGACCTGCAGATGATTTTCCAGGACCCGTTCGGATCGCTCAATCCGCGCATGACCGTGCAGGCCATCCTGTCCGAGCCGCTGGAGATCCATTTTTCCTCGATGACCAAAGGCGAGCGCCGTGAGCGGGTTGACGAACTTCTCAAGCTCGTCGGTTTGCCATCCGATTCCGCCGGCCGCTACCCGCACGAATTCAGCGGTGGTCAGCGCCAGCGCATCGGCATCGCGCGGGCGCTTGCGGTCAAGCCGCGCTTCATCGTGTGCGACGAGCCGGTGAGCGCGCTCGACGTGAGCGTGCAGGCGCAGATCGTCAACCTGCTGCAGGATCTGCAGGAGCAGTTGGGCATCGCCTACCTTTTCATCGCGCACGATCTCGCCGTGGTGGAACACGTGAGCGACCATGTGATCGTCATGCACCGCGGAAAGATCGTCGAGTCGGCGCCGGCCGAGGCGATCTACGAGGATCCGAAACACGACTACACGAAGAAACTTCTTTCCGCCGTGCCGCGTCTTGCGGCTTGATGTTGCCAACCGCATGATTTCCCTTTCGCGCAAAGTCGGGTCTTTCCATTGGCCGCTTGTGTTCCTCGTCGCCCTGCTCGGCGCCTTCGGGATTTTCGCCATTTACAGCGCCACATGGATGCGCGACCAGGATTTCTGGAGCCGCCAGCTTGTGTGGTTGCTCGTCGGGGTCATTCTTTGTCTCGGCGTCTCACTCGCGGACTACCACTGGATCCGCAAGGGCGCACTGCCCCTTTACATCGCGGGACTCGCGGCCCTCGTGCTCACCCATTTCCTCGGCGCAAAGGTTTACGGGGCGCGCAGCTGGCTCGACTTGGGCATCATCAATTTCCAGCCTTCGCAGCTCGCCATCCTTGCCGCGATCATGGTGATGGCGCTGTTTCTTTCCGATTATGAAAGCATGCCGGCGCCGCTGCGCATCGCGCTCTGCGGCGTCATCGCGGCCGCACCCGGCATCCTCATCCTGATCCAGCCGGACCTCGGGTCCGCCATCGTCTGGATGCCTGTGATCCTCGCCATGCTCTATGCCGCGCGCATCCCCGCCCGCTACCTCATCACCCTCATACTGCTGGCGGTGGCGTTCATACCCCTGATGGTGAATTTCGGTCTGCGCCCTTACCAGCGGCAACGCATCGTGACCTTCCTCGATCCGGACCTCGATCCGCGGGGCGCGGGTTGGACGATCAACCAATCGCTGACTGCCATCGGCTCGGGTGGTTGGGATGGCAAGGGCTTCAAGGCGCCGAACACGCTGAACGAACTCGGCTTCCTGCCCAGCACCATCGTGCACAACGACTTCATTTTTTCGGTCATCGGAGAGCAGCATGGGTTCATCGGCGGGTTTCTGCTTCTTCTCGCTTTTGCCGCCCTCATCGGAGCCGGCCTCTACATTTCACTCCGGGCCAAGGACGATCTCGGGCGCCTGCTTGCCGTGGGAGTGACGACCCTGTTATTCACCCACGTTTTCATGAACATCGGGATGACTATCGGCGTGACTCCGATCACCGGGCTTCCGCTTCCGCTCATCAGCTACGGCGGATCTTTTCTCCTCACCGTTTTGTTCAGCGTGGGTCTGCTGCAAAGTATCTGGATCCACAGCCGGCCGGCTCGCCGCAAGTCCGCGTGGTGATTTTTCGGGCTGGTTTGTTGTTTTCTTAAAGCTTTGCTCATCAATATCTTAGGCGATCATCTTGCGCCAAAATCTGGCCTTTTACTTGCGCCGCGCCGCTCATGACGAGACTATTTGAGGTTCCTACCCATGCGCTCCCGCAGACCCCTCATCACATTCCTCTTGGCTGCTTCGGTTGCGGCGTCCTTTACGGAGGGACGCGCCTCCACGTTCGAGGACGAGGCGCTGCGTCTGAGGGAAAGCGTGCTTCTGAGGGTCGAACCGCGGGTGCCCCGCGCGACCTTGGGACCCCCGCGGGCGGGTAACTCGCGCCGCTACCCGTGGAAGAACAACATTGTCACCACGGTCTTCTGGATCGGGGAAACGCCCACGCCCAATAACCCCGTTCCCAACAACAAAAGCTCCTGGGATCAGCAGTGGATGCGCAGTTACGGCGGGTTTGACGACCCCGATCCCCGCGGTCGCCGTGGCTACATCCCGGCCCGCTTCATTCCGCGGCAAAATCCCTTTTACGTGGCCCTGCCCTACAATGATGTCTCCCAAGGCCGCACCAAGCCGGAGGCCCCGCGTGTGATCCCGTGGTTCCGCGAGTCATTCGTGCGACACGGGCAAACGGTTTGCAAAGGACGCTGGGTCGTCATCCGCAACCGCAGCGGCAAAGAAGCCTATGCGCAATGGGAGGATTGCGGTCCCTTTCGCACCGACCACTGGCAATATGTTTTCGGCAACCAGCGTCCATTGCCCAACCTCAACCAAGGTGCCGGCTTGGATGTTTCGCCCGCCGTGCGCGACTACTTGGGCATGAAGGGCAAGGACATCGCTTCCTGGCGCTTTGTCGAATTCAGCGAGATTCCGCGCGGACCTTGGGCCCAATACGGTGACAACAACACCTTTGTCCAGAAGCGCCGCCGCGGCGATGTGCGTTTGGCCGACTCCACCCGCTATCCGGCTTCGGTTCCCGCCACCCGCAGCAACTGACCGGCAGTGCCGCTGCTGCTGGCCTTTTGGTGCCTGGCGGTCTCTTTTTTTGACTGATTTAGCCCTCTCATAACGCCAAATGCGGCATTGCGTTGCCATCGCTCGCTCGGTAGCCTCCCCCATTTCGGCGCAAACCGGATGAAAATCATCAGTATCAACGGCGAGGAGGTTGCTCCTCCGCTCAACGGCCACGCTTGGGAAGAAGAGAATGATCTTTTCAACAAATGCGTGGTTTACGATGAACCCGAGAGGGCCCGCGCTCTCGGGGTCTACCCGTTTTGCCGCCCCATCGAGGAAATGGACGGGACCGAGGTCATTTGCGAGGGCAAGCGTGTGGTCATGGTCGGGTCGAACAACTACCTGGGTTTGGCCAACGACCCCCGCGTGGTCGAGGCCGCTGTCGAAGCCACGCGCAAATACGGCCTTGGTTGCACCGGTTCGCGCTTGCTCAGCGGCAACCTCATCATCCACGAACAACTCGAGGAAGCCCTGGCCGAATACACCGGCAAAGATGCCGCGCTGCTTTTTTCCACCGGTTATTTTGCCAATCAAGGGGCGCTGACCTGCCTGTTCGAGGAAGGCGATTACATCCTCTGCGACAAGGAAAACCACGCCAGCATTATCGATGGCTGCCGTATGTCGCCGGCCAAAATTGTCCCCTTTGCCCACAATTCCCCCGAGTCCCTGCGCCGCCGCCTTTCGCGCCTTCCGCGGGAAGCGGGCAAGATGGTGGTGGTGGATGGCGTGTTCAGCATGTCCGGCGACATTGCGCGCCTCTCCGATCTCATGGCCGTTTCCGAGGAATTCGGTGCCAAATTTTATGTCGATGAGGCCCATGCGCTCGGCGTGATGGGGCCGGAAGGCCGCGGCAGTGCCCACGAATTCGGCGTCGCCGACCGCTCGGACCTTCTCATGGGCACCTTTTCGAAGTCGCTCGGATGCATGGGCGGGTTCCTCGCGGGCGAGAAGGACGTCATCAAGTTCGTCCGGCACAAAGCGCGTTGCTTCATTTTCACTGCGTCGCCAACCCCCGCCGTGGCGGGTGGTGTGATGCGCGCCCTGGAGATCATGCGCGAGGAAACCTGGCGCATCGAAAAACTCTGGGAAAACGCGCGGCGTATGCACGCTGGCTTCCGCGCCCTCGGGTTCCATATCGGGACGACCGAGACACCCATCGTTCCCATCCTCGTCGGCGACGAGCAGAAAGCCTTCTTCTTCGCCCAGCGCCTCTTCGACAGCGGGATCTTCGCCACGCCGGCCATCTACCCGGCGGTGCGCCGCGGGCAGGCCATCATCCGCACGAGCTACATGGCCACCCATACGCCGGAGCAACTCGACCATGTGCTCGAGACCTTTGGACGCATCGCGCGCGAACTCGCTATTTTTGAAGACGATGCCTACCAGCGTGCCGCAGGGGAAGTCCCCCAAAGGCATCACGATTCGCCCTTGTCGCGCCCGGCGCGAACTGCGGCGGTTTGAGAACGCGGCCGAGGACATCCTCGGGCACGCCAAGCAGTTCGTCCCGCCCATTCCGGGCAGCGTGCTCGAGATCTTCCTGCCCGGCTCGCCCTTCCTTGCCGCCCACGGCGAAATGGCGCCGTTTCTCGCGGAGCGCGACGGGAAAATCGTCGGCCGCATCGCCGCCATCCTCAACCGCACGCACAACGAATATCACCGGGACAAGACCGGGTTTTTCGGCTTTTTCGATTTCGCCGACGAGGATGCAGCCCGGGACTTGTTCGATGCCGCGTGCGACTGGCTGCGCTCGAAAGGCTGCGACGCCGCGCGCGGACCGTATTCGCCGAGTATCAACGACACGTGCGGTCTGCTCACCGAGGGCTTCGAAGCGCCGCCCTGCGTGTTCATGCCGTGGAATCCCGCGTTCTACGCGGATATCTACCGGGATCTCGGCCTGAGGGAAGTCCGGCGACTCTACGCTTTCGAGATGGATATGACCGTGGTGGCCAACCCGGCCATGACGCGCCTCGCCACGCGCGCCCAAGCCAAAAGCGGTTTGACCACGCGACCGTTCAATCTCGCCGACATCGGCGGCGAACTGCGCAAGTTGCAGCGGCTTTACAATGTCACCCTCGACCGCAACTGGGGTTACATGCCGGTCAAATGGGAAGACCTCGAACACTCGGCGCAAGGCTTGCGCACCATCGCGAATCCGGACCTGCTCTTTTTCGTCATGCATGAAGGTCGCGAAGTCGGCTATTCCATCAGTCTTCCGGATATCAATGACTTCCTGCTGCGCACCCGGTCTTGGCCGCGCGGCTGGGCGCGCCTCATCCCGATGCTGTGGTTTCTCAAAACGGCCAAACCCTGCCGTGCCCGGCATCTTATCCTCGGGATCGAACCCGAGTTCCGACGCCGCAGCGGCATCGCCCCTTTCCTCTACCATGAGACCTTCCGCCGCGTGGCTTCGCACTATCCTCTTACGGAAGTCTCTTGGGTCGAGGCCAACAATGCGCAGATCGTTCGCGGCATCGAAATGCTCGGCGGCCGCTGCAACAAAACTTACACCATCTGGGAGAAGAAACTTTAACCATGCGATTGCTTGTCACCGGAGCCACGGGATTTATCGGACGCACCATCGTCATGCGCGCACTGGGCGACGATCGCATCACCGAAGTCGTCGCCCCCGTGCGCTCGCCTGCGAAGCTGCGCCAGCAACTTGCGCGCGAGGGGTTCGCCGACCAACCCAAGCTTTCCATCGTCGAAGCCGAGGCGCCCGCGTGGGATCTGCGCAACCTCGGATCGTTCGACCGTGTGGTGCATTGCGCCGGCGTGCTCTTCAGCCGCTCGCGCGAAGAATATTTCCGCGTCAATGTCGAAGGCACCGTGCGGCTGCTGGAAACCGTCGGCGGCAACCCGCGCGTCGTCGTGCTTTCTTCGCAAGCCGCAGGCGGACCGACCCCGCGCGGGCAGGAAGCGAAAAAGCTGACTGATCCCGACCGCCCCGTTTCCTGGTATGGAGCTTCGAAGCTGCGGATGGAACTGGCCGTCCGCGAGAACCCCCCCGACTTTCCGGTGCTACTTCTCCGTGCGCCCATGGTGCTCGGGCCGGGCGATCAGGCCACCCTCCCGCTCTTCCGCATGGTTCGTGGCAAGGTCTGGCCGAAACCGGGATTGCGCGCAAAACATTACAGTTGGATCTCGTCCGGCGACTTGGCCGACGCCATCGCTGCGTGGTTCGAGCGCGGACCGCAACACGGATTGCACACTTCATACGTTGCCTCGGGCTCCGTCATCAGCGATTCCGACCTCATGCTCACCGCCGCGAAAATCAGCGGCCGACGCGGGCTGCTGCTGCCTGTGCCGCAAATTTTCCTCCGTCCGGTGGCGCTGGCCTCGAAATTCATTCCCGCGATCGGGCAGAAAGTTCCGTCGCTCACTCCCGACCGCGCGCGGGAAATCTGGCCCGACCGCTGGGTCGTCGATGCCTCGGACTTCCGCGAGGCAACCGGATGGAGCTGTCGTGACACCCTTGAGGAGAGTCTTGCGCGGACGCTCGTATGGTTCCGCCGCGAGGGATTGGTGTAGAACCAAGTTTCTGCGGTCTCTTTTCTATATTATGAAATCAAAAACACTCCTTATCGTTGGTTTGGTCTCCTTTGCTACTGCGCTGACTGCGCGTGCGTGCACGTGGTTCAGGTTTCTCAACGACCAGAAGCATTGCTTCATCGGACGCACAATGGAGTGGCCCGGCGACCTGAAAGCCGAGATGACCCGCGTGCCGCGCGAGCATGACTTCGGGACTTTCCGGACCAAGCATGGATTTGTCGGTATCAGTCACGATGGCATCTTTAGCGATGGCATCAACGAGCACGGCCTTGCCGCAAGCGCGCTATGGCTCGGTGAAAGCAAGTATCCGGACAAGAAATCGGGAGCGCGCCCGATCATCGAACTCCTGCCGCTCGTGCTCGGCAATGCGAGGACCGTGGACGAAGCGATTTCCATGATCAAAGAAAATTCTTTCTACGGTGTGACCTCGAACTTGGCCCCGGAATTGGAGATTACTTTGCACTACGCCATCACCGACGCGACCGGTCGTTCCGTTGTTGTTGAGTTTCTCGATGGAAAAACCGTGGTTACCGAAAACAAAGTCGGCGCGATGACCAACGATCCGAATTACGCAAAGCAGATGGAGATCTGGTCGAAATACGATCCGAAAAAATTCGACGAGGGAACATTCCAAGCCTTCGATTACTCGCCAGAGGGGCGTTTCTGCCGCATGGCGGCGATCAATGCCACACAGGCCAAGGTTCCCGACGAACTCGCTGCCGTGAATCGCGCGTGGTCGATGGTAAATACCGTCGACATCCCGCAAGGCATTCTTTACTGGCGGTGGGTCAACGACCGGCCGCAGTTCACCTCATACTCCGTGGTTGGCGACCTCGCCAACCGTGTCTACTACTTCCGCACCTACAACAATTACGACATCCGCAAAGTCGCGTTGCAGGATATCAATTTCGCCGACACTACCTACAAGGTCGATACGCTGTTCACGCCACCGGACTACCAGGCGTTCAAGTTTCAGTAGGCGTCCGCTTTCCCGCCTCAAGCCGGCGCGAAGTCGATCTGCTGTTTGAACGGATCGACGCGCGCAACGATCACTTCGAGTTCGTCGCCCGCCTGGTAAGTCTTCTTCTTTTTCCTCCCGACAAATCGCTGCCTCGCCTGATCGAACGTGTAGAAATCATCGCCCAGCGCGGACACATGGATGAGTCCGCCGGCCATGACTTCCGGCAACTCGACGAACATCCCGAAGTTGCGCACCTCGAGCACGATGGCTTTGAACGTGCGCCCCGTGCGCTTCGCCAGTTGCTGACGGAAAAACTCCATTTTCTTCAGCCGCACGGCTTCCCGCTCGGCCTCGGCCGCGTTGCGCTCGGTCGTTGAAATATGGCGCGCGATCTCGGCGAACGGAATACGGCCTTTCGGTTTGGTGTAACCGCAGATATCCGACAGCACGCGATGGACGATCAAATCGGCGTAGCGCCGTATCGGACTGGTGAAATGGGTATAGTCGCTCTTGGCCAAACCGTAATGCCCCGCCGGTTCCGGCGAGTAACTGGCGCGTTTGAGGCTTTTCAAGAGCGCGGTTTTTAACGCGTATTCCTCGGGTCGCCCCTGCAGCATGCGCAGGAATCGCGTCAGCTCCTTGCGCACCGCGAGATTTCCGACCTTGTGTCCGTGCATCTGCACACGCTCGCGGTATTCATTGAGCTTTTCCTCGTCCGGCTTCTCGTGCACGCGGTGGATCGCCGCGGCGGGCTTCATGCGGAACAGTCGCGCAACGGCTTCATTGGCCGCGAGCATGCATTCCTCGATCAACTGATGGGAAATGTCGTTCTCGATCCGCTCGAGACGGTCCGGGCGTCCCTGGTCATCCAGCCACACCTTCACTTCGGGAAAATCCAAGTCGAGCGAACCTTCGTCGAAGCGCTTTTTCCGCATCACCGACGCCATCGCCCACGCTTCGTGCAACAGGCGGTCGAACTTGTCCTGCGGCGCTACCTGCAGACGCGCAAACGCCTCTTTGTAGGTGAACCGCCGCGCGCTGCGGATGATGCATTTCGCAAAACGCGACTTGCGGATTTTGCCATCACGCCCGATCTCCAGAAATGCGGCGAAGGTGAGACGGTCCTCGTCCGGCCGCAGACTGCACAGCCCGTTGCTCAACGCTTCGGGTAGCATCGGGATCACACGGTCGGGCAAATACACGCTGTTGCCGCGCTTGTAGGCCTCGTGGTCGAGCGGAGTCGCGGGTGCAACGTAATGCGACACATCGGCCACATGCACCGTGAGTCGCCAGCCGTCGGACAATTTTTCCACCGCGATCGCGTCGTCGAAGTCGCGCGCGTCGTCCGGATCGATCGTGATCACCAGGGTGTTGCGGCAATCTTCGCGCCCCTGCGCCGCGGAGGACGGCACCTCCGACGGAAATGCATGCGCCTCGGCGATGACAGCCTCGGGAAACTTTGTCGGAAGGTCGAACTTCCGGATGATCGATTCGATATCGACTCCGGGTTTATCTGCCGGCCCGAGCACCTCGACAATCTCGCCCTCGGGATTCGTGTAGCGCGAAGTCCATTCGCCGAGTTTCACCACGACCTTGTCGCCTTGGTTCGGACGCAACGGCGGTGCGGGCTGGGGGACGTAGATGTTGTGGACGAAATGTTTGTCGTCAGGAACGACATGCCAGAAACGAGCGGACTTTTCCAAAGTGCCCACGGCCATCGTTGTTCCGCGTTTGAGAATGCGGATCACGCGCCCGCACGGCTGGTAGCCGCGATACGGTGGCTGATCGCGCAAATGTCTCACCACTACGCGGTCCCCAGGGAGCGCCGTCGTCGTGTTTTCGGCGCTTAGATAAAATTCAGGATCGCCCGGACGGTCGCGCAAGAGGTGTGCCGAGCCGTCACGGTGAAGTTGGATCGTGCCGACGGCAAGGTCCGCGTCGGCCGGCAAGGTGTAGCGGTCCTGCCGCACGCGAACGATATCGCCCGCGATTTCGAGATCGTGCAGCGCGCGTTCCAAGGCAGCAGAATTTTTTGGACCCAGTTGCAGAGTGCGGGTGAGATCTTGTGCCGACGGCGGCGACTTTCGTTGCTTGCGCACCACAGCTAGCACCCGTGCCGACAAGTCGGAATCGGATGCGCCCGCGGGTGTTTTTTGCGGACCGGGAATATTCTGCTGCTTTTTTTGAGCGGCTGGCTTGCCGCCGTGACGCTTGGCTTGCTGCGGACGTCCGCTATCGCGCTTTGGTTTTTGCCGACTGGATGGACGGCGGGATTTGTCCGAGCGTTTCGGACGACGTGAAGATCGGGGCATATGCGGGCTGACGATGGGGCGTTGTCCGCCAAGGAGCAAGCGCATTGGCGGAAATGCTCGGGAAGGGACTCGAACCCTTATGGATTGCTCCACCAGATCCTAAGTCTGGCGCGTCTGCCAATTTCGCCACCCGAGCAATGATCGACAATTAAGCACGAACCGGAGGGCATGGCGAGGGTCCGACGCTTTCAGTGTGGCCATCACTTTGTCTGCAGAGCCAATGCGGGGCTCGATGCAATGAAGATGCAAAGGGTTTCCTCGACATCGAACTTGTTTGGAGGTTCAGACAGATGGAAGGGCTCAAAAATATTCGAGGAACGATTGCTCGGAAGTTGAAGAAGAACGAGTCTGCTTACGCCTATGAGGAGTCAGTGCTGAGTATTTTGGCAGAGGCTGTTTAGCTTGTCTGACAGAACACCGTTTGGTGCCGATCCCTATTTTGCGTGGATTCTGATGAACCCTTTGTTGCCCGGCATCGGAATCATGTTGGTGATCGCCGTTCCGTTGTTCGTGAAGGGCTGCGTTAGGTCTACCGTCGTTTGCGGTTGGAATGTGACGACAGCGTTTGAGCCCTTTTTCTGCACCATGACTCCGCCCATGCGGAGGTCCATGATCGAATCTGCGGTGTAGAGTCCGTAGGCGCCCGGGTTTGTTGTCACATCCTGTCTGCCGGCAGCACGGTTCGCATTAGACTGCTCTTGTGTGACGAGACCGTAGACAGCCGGATTGTTGATGACGTCTGCACGGCCGTTTGTCCGGCTGGCATTGTTTTCCTGCTGCTTCTGCTCCTCGGTGACCAAGCCGAATCGTCCTGCATTACTGCCTACTACTTCACGCAGGAGATCCAATACAGGCCGTTGATCCACGAGTGGATTCAGGTTGCGGGAAACCGCCTCACCGTCGCTAATCCCGTCCCCGCTCGAATCCGCCTCGTATGGGTCGCTGCCCGTGTCATCCGTCGAAACAAACTCCCCTGTTGCGCTTTCACGCGTGTCCGGCAAACCGTCTCCGTCCGAGTCCATATCGCGCGCCTCGGACGAGTAGAGTTCCCTGACCTCGGTAGCGGAAAGGGTGCGCCCATAAATGCGAGCCTCGTCCAAGAGGCCTTGGTAGGTATGGGTGTTGAACAAATTGCCGATCGTGTAATTCGAAGGATCGAGCGGGATCGATCCATTGGTCGAGCTGCCCACCAGTCTGCCGTTCAAATAGATCTTGGTGGAGTTGCCATCTTGGACACCGACGACTTGCTGCCAGTTGTTGGCGCGCAAGCGGCTGATCGGCTCAGTGGTGAAGCTATATCCGGGGTCGCCGGGCCATTCGTAGCCCATCGCCAACACCTTCGAACCGGGAGCACCGACAGATGCGTTACCGAATCGGAGATACGCTGCATTGTTTGGTGCGCTGAACAGATAGTGCCACGTATCGTTAGTCTGGTTTAATGTCGAAGGCCGCATCCAGATCGAGATACTGAAAGTGTTGATCCGGTTGGGCGTATTGGTGTTGTTGGGATCGTTCCAATAGTTCGCCTGACTGTTTCCATTGGTTAGGCTGAGCGAACTTCCTAACCCGCGCAGCCCCGGGCCGAAAGTCGTGTAGGGCGCAAGCACATGGCGTTCGTAGCCGCTCGAGTCGTTCCACGTGTTGTCGAAGGTGTAGTGAGCCAGAAGAGCGACGCTGAGCGGGTGGAAGGAATTGGGGTCATTCGGGTCCGTTCCATCCCGACCCTCACGGTAATCAGTCACGCCATCGCCATCGCGGTCCAGCGGGCTGTTGTGCATGGCCAGGCCGTGGGCGCTGCCCGCTGCCACTTGGAGGATGTCCGACAGAGGCGGAGCCGAAAGCTGGCCGTAGGTGTTGTCGCCCCATTCAACGAGAGTTCCATCCGCTTTGAGCGCGATGACATTCGGGCCAACCTTGCTCGCACTTATATCCTTCACGTCCGTGAGTCCCGATGGGATAGCAAGAACTTGTGCAGAGACGCTGGGAAGGCCCCAAGCGGCGATGGTGCCATCGGCCTTGAGTGCGAGGCTGAAGTGCGCGCCGGCTGACACCTTTGCCACCGTTCCCAGATTCAAAGGCACATCCGTGACTACCGAATGAAGACGGGTTCCCCAAGCGACGACCGTGCCGTCACGCTTCAGCGCAAGCGAGTGGTAGTCACCGGCTGAAACTTGGACGATATCCGCCAAACCCGAGGGGACATTGGTCTCGCCCCAATTGTTGGTTCCCCAAACGACGACGGTGCCGTCCGCCTTGAGCGCGGTGACATGGGACATGCCCATGGATACCTGCACGATGCCGGTAAGACCCTCGGGAACGGAAACAGGCTGCACTTCGTTGCCGTCCCAGAAATAACCCCACATGACGACGGTGCCATCACCTTTGAGCGCTATGCCGCCGTGACTCCCGGCATCAACCTGCACTACGTTGACCAGACTGTGCGGTAGGACGGACGAAACATTTATCCACCCGCTTCCGTTCCAGATTGAGCCCCACGCGGAGACCGTTCCATCGGACTTAAGTGCGTAAGAAGTTTTTGCCGTCGATATTTGAATAACATTGGAAAGACCGCCGGGCACGGCCGTGCTCCCCTCGGAATTGTCTCCCCAAGCGCTCACCCGTCCCGTCTCACGGGAATTGTTCGGCGTGATCGTCGCATCATTGGGATCGGTTTTATATTGCGTCTCGATCGAATCATTGAACCCGTCATCGTCCGAGTCGGGGTCGAGAGGGTTGGTCGGGTAACCTTTTTCCAACACGTAGCGGGTATAACCGCCAGCAAGCGCAGCATCATCCCACTTTGAGAATCCAAGGTTGTCGCCGATAATACAGCCGTAATCTTGATTCCCCTGATAGTTATCCGGTGCGACGTTCCAACTGGTGTAGGACCAAGACTCGCCAGTGACCCAAGCCCAATTTCCCGAGGGTTCGTCCGAGTTGTCGATTTGGAAAGCGCCGAACCACGTGCCCTCGCGGCCTTCGCGAAGTGCCGCATCAAAGGAAGACACGACGAAGTCTTGCTCGGCTTGCGATGTTATTGTCGCAAGGTGACCACCCTTGGATTCCGCGTCTGCCTTCGCCTCCAGCCAGTTGAAGTTGCCTTGGACGATCTGATACCGCCCGAATCCCCGCTCCCAAGCATCAGTCAACCCATCGCCATCGGAATCCAAAGTGCCCGCTTCAGTTTGATAAAGCTGGCCCACTTCGGCTGCTGACATGACGCGGCTGTAGAGACGTGCGTTATCTACTTCGCCCTGAAAGCCGCGATCTCCGAACCCCTCAGACCCAGGCCCTCCCATAATCTTAATTGGTCCGTCAGCAACACCTTCGAGCGTCGTATCTGGCCCGCCGAAACCATCTTGAAAAACCAAATCTACTGGCTGTCCGTCTAAATAAAAACGAGACTCCCCTAGCTTGTTTTTGTAGGTCCAAACAAAGTGGTGAACCCGTTGATGCAGATCTTCAACTGCGGGCGTTTCAACATTCTTATATCCGTTGTCGATCTGGATTGAGCCCCTCCCACGATCAACTGCAACGCGCGATCCCATGAGCACAACGTTGCCAGTTGGCCACGGCTGTGGGCCATCTGATCGAAACCAGAAAGAGATGGTGCGGTCGCTGTTGGCGGAGATGCCAGAATCTTGGCTGGACATAACTCCGCCATCAACTCGCGAAGGACTGCGAAGCGCTTGGCCAACATCCTTGGTCAAATCACCGACAAATTCATAGTTACCGACGCGATCCAAATGTTTCGCGTAACCGCTCTCGTCAACAAGCCCTTGGTCGAATGAATAATACGCTACCAAAGCCTTGCTCAGCGGATTGAAGGAATTCGGATCATTTGGGTCTGTGCCGTCCTTGTTCTCGCGATAATTGTTTACGCCATCGCCGTCTGTATCTAAACCCGTCGGAACACTTGCTATGCGCTGGATATTTCGCGTGTTAGGGAGGGACACTTTTTCGGAAAAGGTCCCAGTGTTTGGGTCGACGGAGAGTATCTTGCGAATGGAGCTTGTGGTAGCGATGACCAAAACCTCTCCTGTCGGCGTGACGTCCATGTCCAAAAGATCCCCGCTGTTGCCGCTGGACCATGTGTCTGTCGATGTCCAAACTCGCTCTCCCGAGCTGGCACTTAGCTGGTAAATTTTGCCATCCCATTCGTCGCTAGCCCAGAACACCTGCCTTGTATCGTCGAAGTCTCCTCCAAGAACACTGGGTGATCTTGCTCCGTTGGGCCGCTTGGTCAGAGTGCCCTGAGACCAATTTCCAAAAAGGAAATCGCCTGAAGTTTGGCCTGTGCGTTCGCCATAGCCATACAGGTCTCCTGAGCTAGTGAAACCAATTGAGAATGGTGGCGGTGCATCCGCAGGGACTCTCAACTTCTTGTCTATTTGTTGAACAGATCCTGTCGAGGGCTCTATGACATAAAAGCTGACTTCGTTTGAGGAAAATGTGCTGGCATACAACTTGCCATCAGAAGGCCTGAAATCAAAACCAGTGCCGTAGTTTGCTACGAAAGGAAGTTGAGCAACATCCGTAATGCTGCTGCTGATCGGATCGATCAGAACAACTTTGCTAGAGTCGACGTCAATTCCGTATAAAGTGTAGTTTTGTGCGGATGCATGTAAGCCATCTCGTATTAAAAGGGCTATAAGGGGGAACACGAATAATTTCTTCATATTTAAATATTGCGACCGCATCTCCGAATACTTCAAGTCTAGAATGAGCCCTGTCTCGCAGTTATCGCTATTTGTCTCTCACGATCAGCACCTTGCAGCTTTCAAAAATCTTCCAAAGCCACACTTAGCGCATTAACCGCGAACTGCCGAAACCTCGACCGAAGCGGTTCTCCCAGGTTTTGAAAAATCGGGCTGCCGGGATTTGAACCCAGGACTTCCTGAGCCCAATTCAAGCGCTGTCCCGACAGCTTACGGATCGGTTAGAAGCCTATGTCCTCGGGTCGTTTTCCGACCATTCGCGCTTGTTAAGGACTTTGCGTTCGAAGGGGCGTGGTAAGGCGCGGCGCACAAGGAGTCGCTGTGAAGGATCAAGAGTGTTGCCGACACACACTACTTCCAAGGATTGATCACCGCAACGCCACCGTCAGCAAAGTCTTTGGTGTTTCGCGTGACGATGGTCAAACGGTGTGCCGCTGCAGTGGCGAGGATCAGGCCATCGCGGAACGAGCGGGGGCGTGCGGCGTGCAGACGACCGCAGGCTTCGGCAACCGCTTCATCAACCGGCAAAATCCGTCCGGCGAAGCCTGTTTTGACACGGCCTTCCAGCCATTCCTCGAGGATTTGTGCTTTGGCGCAGTCGTTCTTGCGGGCCAGTTCGATACCCAAGCGGATTTCCAAGATCGTCACCGCGCTGATGTGGCAAACTCCCGGCTTCTGCTTCGCCTGCCAATCCGCCACGCCCGGATGACAGCGCGAAGCTTTGCGCAGTTCAGACACCACGTTGGTATCAAGTAGAAACAAGTGCTATTCCTCCAACACTGCCGGGCGCGGTTTCTCGGCTAACGAGGGAATCTCCAAATCCACCGCGCCCGATTTCTCGTCGCCCAGCAAATCGAGCAACGTTCTCTTCGGCCTCGCGGCAACCGGGGCATGATTCAGGTGCTCGCGGATCAGTTTAGCTATCCACCCTGACAGCGACAAATTCGCATCCACCGCCCGGTGCCGTGCCTCGCGGCACATGGTGTCGTCCAATTTGATCGTGACATTCACGAGAGCACGGTTGCACGATTGCACGGTTCTGTCAATTCCGCGGCACAGCCTGACAGCGGCGGAAGGCTTCTTTGCCCAGGTGGTGTGATGCCGTCCAACGTTGCTACTGCACTTGTCAATGCGCGGGCAGGTGTGCCGTTTGTATGAAAGACGAAAGCAGCGCCATCCGGCTAGGGAGACTGCCTACGTCCTTGGATCGTTTTCCGACCATTCGCGCTTGTTGAGCACTTTGCGTTCGAAGGGTGTGGCGCGGCGGATGTGGCGGCGGTTACGCGGGGGAACGAGGGGATAATGCGGAGTTGCGTTGAGCAGGTCGTCGAGTTCCCACCAGTCGTGCTCGGCGGTGATCCAATCTTGTCCGAACCTGCGCAGGTCGAAGGGACGCGAATAGGACGTGAGCGTTTTTATCCCGTCCTCATCGCGGAAGTATTCGTGGAAATAGGACGCCGCCAGCTCGCGCACGGTGCGGTAAATCGGGTCGCGCCAGCGCACCACGGCATGGTTGGTTTTCGAAATCGCACCCCAATATCCGTTCTCCTTGAACAGCGCGACGACATGCTCGTCATCGAGAAGGATCGTCTTGAGGTCGAGTAGCAGCGGTGGGCGTCCGTGGAACCACAGCGCAGCGGCGGCGAGCAGCGCCCCCTCAACACAATGGGCTTTCCGTTCGCGCAGCACGCGGCGCGGGGAGTAGTGCGTGTCCCCCCGTTTCTCGAAATTCACCGGCAACCGGTCGATGAAATCCTGGATCTTTTGCGGCGTGTTGAGTCGCCGCAGGATCGCCTGCTCGGTCTTGGTGAGTCCGAACATGTTATTGAGCCTGCGAGGCTTTACTCAGCACGGCAGCGAAAAATGTGCGCACGTTCTCCGGAAGCGTGGCACCGAACTTCACGGTTTGTCCGTCGGTGGAAATCACGACATGGCGCTGGGGGACATTGTTGACGCGAAGGGAACTCAGCTCGAGCCGGACCGAAGACTCGGGTGTAAGCGCGATGCGTCGTCGCCGTCCGATCAAACCGACGCCGGTGAAAATCTCGCATTGCCCGCGGTCGATATGAATACGGCGGCATCCGCAGAGCATGAAGGCGATCAGCCACAGCATCAGCAAGGCTCCGATGAAAAAGGGCAGTCCGGCGAGACTGAGGGTGGCGTCGAACTTTCCGGACGCGATCTGCGGTCCGTAGATCATCGCGAGCGGAAGTCCCGTCCAAAGCAACGCCAACGGAATGATGAAGAAAACGAGCGGCGACAGTTTCCGGTAAGTGATCTCGATCCCGCTGATCTGGCTTCCGCTGACACGCACGCCCTTCGGCGGCGATGCAAGATCGACGGCGTCGATATCCACGTTTTCGGCGATGGATGAAAACGGCACCGATTTTCCGCAGGCGCGGCACAGGGCGATGTCGGTCGCGACATTGGTGTCCGACGCAGCGATGTCCGAATCGCAATGCGGACAGCGGTAAGTCGCGGTCATGCCGCTATACTAAGCGGCACCCGGGGCGTTGTTAAAACCAGAATGCGCAGCGCTCCGGAATCGCAAGCAAGAGGTCTTCGCTGTTTCGCGAAGTTTGGGGCAGGTTCTACGCCTTTGGCGTGGGCGATGCTGAGGGCGAAGGCGATGCTGAGGGCGAAGGCGAGGCTGCCCGTGATGGTGTCGCGGCTGCCGTTTTGAGGTGGCGCCGTTCTGCTTCTTTCGCGATGGCGTTGACCGTGTTGGACGCCTCCTTGATCGCGTGCCCGCGCAAACCGGCGATGAGGCGCGTGGCAGGTTCGACGTGGTTGGCATAGCAGATCACCGCCGCGTCCTCATGCGGTTCGACGCGCAGGGAACCGACGGCAGATTTTGCCGCGAAAGGCGGCTCGAGCAGATGCCAGCTCACTTTGTATCCTTCCTGTGTCTTCTCGTAGCGGTTGCGCACGAGGTAGTTGATGGAGAAAATGATCGGCAGCCGCACAGTGTAGCGGACATCCTTGGTATTGGCATCGGGTTCCTTCTCCACTTTGGCGGAGTCCAGGTTCTCGATGAACGTGTTGGCGTGCTCGTAATCCAGGAAAAGATCGGTCACTCCCTGCGGCGTGGCTTTGACTTTCCGGTAAATGCGGACTTCGGGCCAGACAGCGCCGGGTTTCTCGACAGTGACGACGACGCTCTCCCCCTTTTTCAGCTTGGCTTGGTCGGCAGGGGTGAGTTCTTCAACAATTGTGCCAGATGCGAGTTGGGTAGCAGCCGCGAATGCGGCGATCAGAACGATGGGTTTGCGCATAAAGATACGTTTGAGACAGGTGTAAGGCGACGGACGTTCATTCCGCGACTGGATACGCGTGTCATCGAATGGTAACAGGAATGAGGTGGAAATCGACATTCTCTCACTTTTCCCGGCCATGGGGGCGGGGGTTCTCGGCGAAAGCATCCTGCGCATCGCCGGGGAAAAGGGTCTCGCGCGGATCCGCGTGCGCAACCTGCGCGACTGGGCGCCGGGAAAGCACCGCGTGACGGATGAGCCGCCCTACGGTGGCGGCGCGGGCATGGTGATGAAGGTCGAGCCGATCTTCAACGCGCTGGAGGAACTGCGCCGGCCGGATTCGCGTGTGATTTTGCTCTCGGCCCAAGGTGCGCGCTTCGACCAGGCAACCGCGCAACGGCTGGCGGGGGAGAAGCATCTCATCATGATTTCGGGGCATTACGAAGGCGTGGATCAGCGCGTGGCCGACCATCTGGTGGACGAGGAAATTTCCATCGGCGACTACGTGCTCACCAACGGGACGCTTGCCGCGCTCGTAGTCACCGATGCAGTGGTGCGTCTCTTGCCCGGCGTTCTCGGCGACGCGCAGTCGGCCGCGGATGAATCGTTTACCCACGGATTGCTGGAATATCCCCATTACACGCGCCCGGCCGAATTCCGGGGATGGAAGGTTCCCGATGTGCTTCTCGGAGGCAATCATGCCGAAATCGAAAAGTGGCGGCGGGAGCAGGCGCGGGAACGAACGAGGACGCGCAGGCCGGATCTGGGTGGAAATCTCGAAAAGCGGCAACAAGCCACTGGATAGCCTATGCCTATTAACAAACACATCCATTTCTTGTTGGCACCTGCCATCGTGGTGCTGGTCTCCGGATGCGCCTCGGTTAGTGTCCGTGAGGGAAAATGGTCGTCGCAAAATGCCGGTCTCCCCGAAAAATTCTATGTTGCGGACTTCTCCGTGGATCCCGATGTGCTTAAGGTCGACCGCACGGGTGACGAACTCGAAGCTTTCTCCCAAGCGCTCTCCCGATCTTTCAGCGCGGAACTCCGCGATCGGATCTGCGAAACGATCGCGCCGGCGCTCCCCATGCCGTCGAACGGGCGTGTGGGTGGGAACAGTTGGGTTGTGGAAGGCCGATTCATGCGGGTCAATCAGGGCAGCCGCTTTCTTCGAAGCTTGGTCGGTTTCGGAGCTGGCGGGACAAAGTTCGAGACTCTGACCACGGTCTCTGAGGTGCTTCCTTCCGGAAAGCGCCGGTCGCTCGGGATGATCGAAACAACAGGCGGATCGAACGCGGAACCGGGTCTTTTGACTTTGCCGTCGCCTGTCACAGGACCGGTGCGGGCGGTGCTGTCGGCCACGCTCACGGGCTTGACATCGGACCAGCGCCGCACCGCCCGTATGATCGCGGCATCGATAGCACAAAAGCTGAAATCGCGCGGCTACGCGCTGCGCGGCGAGCCGGAGCCGGTCAAACGCCTCGGTTCTTCGCTCTCTGCCTCTCCGAACAATTCGTCGCGCGGATCTGGCGCGCCTTGAATCGATCCGGTGCTGCTTGGTTGGTGACATCCCGTCTTGTCCGTGTAGAATAATACGAGCGTTTAACGTCCGGCGCCTCGCTTGCATGAAAATCAAACCTTACCTGTATGCCGCGGCGATTTTGCTGGTCGTTGTCGGCGTGGTGGGCGGCATCAAGGCACTGCAAATCGGAAAGCTCATTGCCACGGCCAAGGAAAAAAGCGGACCGCCGCCGGAATCGGTCAGCTCGGCCGAAGTGACATCCGCGCGCTGGGAACGCATGGTGGAGTCCGTCGGTTCGCTCCGGGCGGTGCAGGGCGCCGACCTCAGCACGGAATCCTCGGGTGTGGTGACGAAGATCCTTTTTGAAAACGGGGCCGAGGTGAAAAAGGGCGACCTGCTGCTTGAACTCGACACCGACACCGAGCAGGCGAATTTGCGTTCCGCCCAAGCGGAGGCGGATCTTGCGCGGACTGTCTATGAACGCACGCGCAAGCTGCGCGAAAACAACACGGTGCCGCAGTCGGAGATGGACGCGGCCGAGTCGCAGCTGCGCAAGATGACGGCGCTGGTCGAGCAGCTCAAAGCGACCATCACCAAGAAACAGATCACCGCGCCGTTCACCGGGCGCCTCGGTATCCGCGAGGTGAATCTCGGTCAGTTCGTCAACAACGGCGACAAAATCGTGTCGCTCCAGTCGCTCGATCCGATCTACGTCGATTTCCTCCTGCCGCAGCAATTGCTGGCCAGCGTTTCAACAGGGGCAAAGCTCCGCGTCTTCACCGATGTTTACCCGGGGCGGTTTTTCGATGGCGAACTCACGGCCATCAACTCGGAGATCGATCCGGTGACCCGCAACATCCGTCTGCAGGGCACGCTCCAAAACCCCGCCGGCGAGTTGCGTCCGGGCATGTTCGTGCGCGTGATTCTCTCCATCGGCGGCGCCGATGAGGTGCTGAGTATTCCGGCCACCGCTATCCTGCGCGCGCCTTTCGGCGACTCGGTATTTGTCCTTGAGGAAACCGCCTCGGAATCCGGCGAAACAACGGTTGTCGCCAGGCAGCGCTTCATACGCACCGGCCGCTCGCAGGGAGATTTTGTTTCCGTCACCGAGGGCCTCAAAGCCGGCGAAAAGGTGGTGACCGCGGGCGTGTTCAAACTGCGCAACGGCTCGACCGTCATCGTCAACAACGAGATGGCTCCGCAGCCGAGCGCCGAGCCCCGTCCGCCCAACTCATGAGCTCCCGCCGGCCGTCGGCGCCGCCCGCGGCGGAAGAGGGGCGCGCGTTCACCGACATTTTTATCCGTCGTCCCGTTCTGGCGGCGGTGGTTGCCCTGCTCATCATCGTCGCCGGTCTTCAGGCGGTGTTCACGCTCGTGGTGCGCCAATACCCGCAGAGCAATAACGCGTCGGTGACGGTTAGCACCGTGTATGTCGGCGCCAGTGCGGACCTCGTGCGCGGCTTCATCACCACGCCGCTCGAGCGTGCCATCGCGGGGGCCGACGGCATTGATTACATCGAGTCGCAAAGTGCGCAGGGGCGATCGCTCATCACCGTGCGCCTCAAGCTCAACTACGACCCGAACAAGGCGCTGTCGGAGATCAGCTCCAAAGTGGACCAGGTGCGCGGCGATCTTCCGCCGGAGGCCGAGGTGCCGGTCATCAACATCGAGAACGCCGACTCTCAGCGCGCCGCGGCCTACCTGCGTTTCATCTCCGACATCCTGCAACCCAACGAGGTGACTGATTATCTCGTGCGCGTGGTGCAACCGCGCCTGAGCGCCATCCCCGGCGTGCAGCGGGCGGAGATTCTCGGGGGTCGCACCTTCGCCATGCGCATCTGGCTCAAGCCCGAGCGGATGGCGGCGCTCAACATCAGTCCAGCGCAGGTGCGGCGCGCTTTGGCGGGGAACAATTATCTTTCGGCCATCGGGCAGACCAAGGGCGCCCTGGTCACGGTGAACCTTACTGCCAACACCGACCTCAACACGCCCGAGGAATTCGAACAACTTGTGCTGCGCGAGAGCGGGGGAGCCGTGGTCAGGCTCAAGGATGTGGCGGATGTGGTCCTCGGGGCGGAGGATTACAACACCGAGGTCCGCTTTTCCGGCGAGCCCGCCGTTTTCCTTGGCATCTGGGTGCTGCCCAACGCCAACTCGCTCGATGTGATCGGTGACGTGCGGAAGGAACTCGAGGCGATCAAAAAAGACCTGCCCGCGGGCATGGAGGCCGGCATCGGCTACGATTCGACGGTTTACATTTCGGATGCCATCAACGAGGTGCTCAAGACGCTTGCCGAAACCCTCCTCATCGTCGTCATTGTCATATTCCTGTTCCTCGGTTCGGTCCGCGCGGTGGTCGTGCCCGTCGTCGCCATTCCGCTGTCGATCATCGGCGCGTTTTTCCTCATGCAGTTGGCGGGGTTCACCATCAACCTCCTCACCCTGCTGGCGATCGTGCTTTGCGTCGGTATCGTGGTGGACGACGCCATCGTCATGGTGGAGAACATCGAGCGTCATTTGTCCGAGGGTATGGCGCCCGTCCCCGCCGCGCTGCGCGGTGCGCGCGAACTCATCGGCCCGATCATTTCCATGACCATCACCCTCGCGGTGGTTTATGCGCCGATCGGCCTCCAGGGTGGGCTTACCGGATCGCTCTTCCGCGAATTCGCCTTCACGCTAGCGGGTGCGGTGGCCGTGTCCGGCGTGGTTGCTCTCGCGATTTCACCCGTGATGTGTTCGCGCCTTCTCGTCCCCGGCATGGAGGAACACGGCTTTGCCGGGAAGGTGGGGAGCGCTTTCAACCGTTTGAGGGACAGCTATGGCCGCGTCCTCGACAAGGTGCTTGGAAACCGTCCCGCGGTTTACGCCGTGTGGCTCGTGCTCGCGGCGCTCACCATCCCGATGTTCCGGATGTCGCCCGGTGAACTCGCGCCCACTGAGGACCAGGGCATTATCTTCGGCATTGTCGAGGCGCCGGCAAACGCCACGATCGAGGAAACGGCGCGCTACGCGGCCGCCGTGAAGGACATATTCTTCGAGGAGCCGGAGGCGGACTTTGTTTTCCAACTCACCCAACCATCTTCGGGCATCGCGGGGTTGCGGCTCAAGCCGTGGAGCGAGCGTGAACGGACGCCGTCCGAAATTCTTCCCGGCGTTTCCGCCAAGCTGGCGGAAATCCCCGGGATAAGCATGCGCGCGGTCGTGCCGCCCTCGCTCCCCGGTGGCGGAAATTTCCCGGTGGAGTTTGTCATAGCCTCGACGGCCGAACCCGGGGATATCCTCGCTTTCGCCAAGCAGTTGCAGGAGAAGGCGGCTGCCAGCGGGATGTTCGCGTTTCCGCCGATCATCGACACGAAGATCGACCAGCCGCAGGCGGAGGTCGTCCTTGATCGCGACAAGGTGGCGTCCATGGGCCTGGATATGCGCCAGGTGGGCGAGGATTTGTCGGCCATGATGGGCGGCAACTATGTGAACCGTTTCAATATCGGGGGCCGCAGCTACAAGGTGATCCCGCAGATCCAGCGCACCGGGCGGCTCAACCCCGACCAACTGCAGAGCATCTATGTCACCGGCCCGGGCGGGCGCCTGATTCCCTTGGCCTCCGTCGGCACGATCAGCAACACGGCCGAGCCGCGCTCGCTCAACCGCTTCCAGCAGCTCAACGCGGTGAAGCTGAGCGGTGTCGCGATCCGTCCGCTCGACGAAGCGCTGCGTTTCCTCGAGGACGAGGCCGGCAAGATTCTTCCGCAGGGCTATGTCATAGATTACACCGGCGAATCGCGCCAGTTGCGGCAGGAGGGCAACAAGTTCCTCCCGGCGCTCGGACTCGCGCTGTTGTTGATTTTCCTGGTCCTCGCGGCGCAGTTCAACAGCTTCCGCGATCCCCTCATCATCCTCCTCGGGTCCGTTCCGCTGGCGATGTTCGGCTCGCTCGTTTTCACCTTTTTGAAAATGCCTGCCCCCAACGTGCCTTTCTGGACCAGCGGGTGGACCACGACGATGAACATCTACTCGCAGGTGGGTCTGGTCACGCTGGTCGGCCTCATAGCGAAAAACGGCATCCTCATCGTCGAGTTCGCCAACAAGTGCCAGCTCTCGGGGATGGACAAATTGGCGGCCATTCGAGAAGCGGCGCGCGTGCGCTTGCGGCCCGTGCTTATGACCACCATTGCCACGGTGGCGGGCCACTTTCCGCTCGTGCTCGTCACGGGGGCGGGGGCGGCCGCGCGCAACTCGATCGGTCTCGTGCTCGTGGGCGGCATGTCGATCGGAACGATTTTCACACTCTTCATCATCCCGTGTCTTTACATGCTCATCGCGAAGGATACTTCGAAGCTCGCCCGAACGGCCGCGCATGACGGGGCGGCGGTCGTGCCTGCCGGTCAGGCCAAGCCCGCCTGAATGTCGCTTTGTCCCCCGCCGGATATGGAATTGCCTTGACCGCGCATGGCGCCCCGCGATTCGTTAGCAGCCGACATGAAATCTCTTCGCATCCTTTCCCTCGCCGTTCTTGGTGCTTCTCTTTGCGTCACCGGTTGTTCCTTGCTTCAACCCAAGTCCGGCAACGCGGCGCTGATGAAGAGATTCAAGCAGGCGGATGCCTCGCGCGACGGCAAAGTTTCACGCGACGAATTCACGGATTTCATGATCACCGAGGCCTATGCGCTCTATGACAAGAGCGGCAAAGGCTATGTGACGTTGGAAGAGTTCGTCGCCGGCGGAGGAACCCCGGCCACGTTCCGCAAGATCGACCGCGACGGCAACGGCAGGGTCACTTTGGCCGATGCCAAGGCCAGCACGATCGTGCGTGAACAGTTCGTCAAACCCTTCGATGGGGCGGACACCTCGCACAGTGGCTATGTGACCTACGACGAGTTCGTGGCTTACCGCCAAGCGGCCGCGCCCTACGTGCGCTGAGTCAGCGCAAATCCTGCACACCGAGAAGTTCCGGCGGTGCGCCGAATTCCTCCGGCCAAGGCTCCCATGCCACGTCGGTGATGCCTGCGAAAGCGCGCAGCACTTTCCACCCGCCTTTGCTCCTTTTCCAGAGGATGCATGCCTCGGCGCTTCCCACCTCGTGCAGCAGGATTGGGCGGCCTTTTGTATCGACGATCTCGCCTTTGAAGAACGCCCAGTCGTCCAGTTTCTTGAGGCTGCCGTGAAATTTGACGGGCCGACCGGCCTGCTCTTCCACGGCCGGTCGCGCCAGATCGAAAAGCTCCGTGCGCAAAGCGGAGTCCTTGGGAATTTCTTGGGGTTGGCCTGCGAATAGCGCGGACGCCATGACAAGGAGCATCAACAGCGGCAGAATGGCACTTGCCGATACCTCGCTGTGCATTGATGCGGTGTGCATATAGGGCTGGCGTAGAAACATCGAATCCGGGCGGCCGGCCAACTACATTTTCAAAACAGGGTATTTCTTGCCCTTGTATTCACCAAGCACTTGGTTGGTCTTGGTGTTGAACGCAAGAATTTTGAAAAGGTGCAACCCCGTTCTCGGCATGGTCACGCGGATCGTGTCGCCCACGAGCTCCCATGTGCCCCTGGAATATCCATTCCCCAAGCCGGCAGTGGCCTCCCCATTTTTCTTGAATGTCATCGGGTGGGGGAATCCGACCCATGTTCCGACGAGTCTTTTTTGAAGATCTTTCGGAAGGTCGGCGGCTAAAGCGGAGGTTGCAAAGGATAACGCAAGGACGATCAGGGTGAGGGGGAGCTTTTTCACAAGAACGGTCGATAATGCCGGAAGGCTCCGGCATCAACTGATTTTTGCTGCTGCATGCGGGCGTCCGCATGTTCCTCGGGCGCATTTGACTCGGGGGTCGCGGGATGTTTTGCTCGCGCCGTGCAAAGACTTGTTTCCGCGATTCCGCTTGTCTGCGGCTTGGTTCTGCTTTGCGGATGCGCATCGAAGCCGCCGCTCAAGCCGGTGGATTATGTCGATCTTCCGCGCTTCATGGGCGACTGGTGGGTGATCGCACACATTCCCTACTGGCTGGAGCGCGACACCTATGATTCGAAGGATACCTATCGCATGCGGCCGGACGGCAAGATGGACAACATCTTCAGCTACCGGCAGGGCGGATTCGACGGGCCGGAAAAGGTGATGAACGGGCTTGCGTGGGTGGTGGACAAAAAATCCAACGCCGAGTGGCGCGTTCAATTTCTCTGGCCGATCGCATTGCCTTACTACGTGATCTATCTTGATCCCAGCTACCGCTTCATGGCGGTGGGTCATCCTTCGCGTGATTACGGATGGGTGATGGCACGCGAAAAGCGCATGAGCGATGCCGATTATGCGGCGGTGCTCAAGGTGATGGCCGCGCAGGGATACGACGCAACCCGCTTTCGGAAGGTGCCGCAAAGCTAGGCTGGCTGAGGGTTGGGGATGAAAGTTGAAAAAACAAAACCTCCGAGCTCTCGTCTTTTCGGCTCTCTAAATCCTCAACTTCAAACTCTCAACTGCGCATCGCCCCATGATCGCCTACTGGCTCCACAACCTTGACCCTTTCGCCATCCGGTTCGGCGAGAGCTTCGGCATACGCTGGTATGGTCTGGCTTACCTCGCGGCGTTCGCCGCCGCGTATCTCATTTACCGGAATCTCGCGCGGCGCGGATTCGCGGTAATTCCCGCGGCCATGGTCGGCGACTTCATCACGGGGTGCGCGGTGTTCGGCGTGTTGATCGGCGGGCGCCTCGGCTACATGCTGTTTTATGACTTCCCCGCTTTCATTGATGACCCGCTGATTTTTTTCCGCGTCTGGGAAGGCGGGATGTCGGCCCACGGCGGCATCCTCGGCGTGGTGCTTTACACGCTCTGGTATGCATGGCGGCACAAGGTGAACTGGCCCGGCTTGGGCGACAATCTCGTGGTCGGTGCGCCGCTCGGACTTTTTTTCGGACGGATGGCGAACTTCATCAACGGCGAACTCTACGGACGCGCGTCCAATTTGCCGTGGGCGGTGAAATTTCCCTCGGAGGTTTACGAACTGCCGCTCGAGACCCAGCGGGAATTGCTGGCACGGGCGCAGGAGTTGCTCGGCGGCCCGGCAAGTCTGGACCAGGTGGCGGCCTTGGCGCGGGGATCGGATGCGTCGTGGCATGATTTGCTCGGACAATTTCTCACGCCGCGTCATCCATCGCAGATTTACGAAGGGGTGCTCGAAGGTCTCCTGCTTTTCGCGGTGCTTTGGATTCTTCGCACCAAAGTCCGCACAGCCAACGGGGTCATCACCGGGGCATTTTTCGTCGGCTACGCCGTGCTGCGGAGCTTGGGGGAATTTTTCCGCGAACCCGATTCCGGCTACGTCTGGCTTCTCACCAAGGGGCAGTTTCTCTCCGTTTTTCTCCTCTTGGTCGGCATCGGCTTTTGGGTGGCGGCGCGCTGGCGCCCGTCTTACCCGCCGGCTCTGGCCAAGTCCTGAATATGGCTAAATAACGACAATGCCCGGCGGAATGGCGAGTTTTGATCACTTGGCGTTTGCGTATTGAGATGGAAAGCGGTGGTTTGTGGTGCTAAACACTGCTTGGCATGCTTCGTGCTTCATCTAAGGCCAAGGATTCCTTGTCCGATTCACACAGGCCGGGGAATCCAGATTCAGAAACCAGCAACCTATCCAAATTTATGAGCAACATGACAGCCCGTTCCGCCGCCGTCGCGGCAATCGCTTCCCGCAAGTCGCAGGACGCTTCGATCAACTTCGTCGAGGAGACGCCGGAAACAGTATTCGGCGCGAACACCTTCAGCCTCGCGGTGATGAAGGAAACCCTCAAGCCGGGGACCTACCAAGCGGTCGTCGAAACGATCAAAAACGGCACCAAGCTGCCCGAAGGCGTGGCGGATGAAGTCGCCGAGGCGATGAAAAACTGGGCGGTCAGCCGCGGGGCCACGCACTTTGCGCACGTGTTTTATCCGCTCACCGGGACCTCCGCGGAGAAGCACGACTCGTTCTATGATCCGAGCGAGGATGGACGCACCGCGATATCGAAGTTCAAGGGCAAGACCCTTATCCAAGGCGAGCCCGATGCGTCTTCCTTCCCGTCCGGTGGTTTGCGCGCAACTCACAGCGCGCGCGGCTACACCGCGTGGGACGTCACCAGCCCGGCGTTCCTCATGGACAACGCCAACGGCACGACGCTTTGTATCCCGACTTCGTTCATTTCGTGGACCGGGGAAGCGCTGGATACAAAGACTCCGCTGCTCAAGTCGATGCAGGCCCTGGATAAACAGGCGCGCCGCATCCTCAATCTTTTCGGCCACAAGGAAATTGCTCGCGTGGGTGCCACCGCAGGACCGGAGCAGGAGTATTTCCTCGTGGACAAGATGTTTTACTACGCGCGGCCCGACCTGCTTTCGGCCGGACGTTCGCTTTTCGGTGCACCTTCGCCCAAGGGCCAGGAGTTCGAGGACCACTACTTCGGTCTCATTCCCGACCGCGTGATGGCATTCATGTATGAGGTCGATCGCGAGCTTTTCAAACTCGGGATCCCGGCCAAGACGCGCCACAACGAGGTTGCGCCGGGACAGTTCGAAATCGCCCCGCTGTTCGAGTCGGCCAACCTTGCGGCCGACCACCAGCAGTTGATCATGACGATCCTGAAAAAAACGGCCGACAAGCACGGGCTCATCTGCCTGCTGCACGAGAAGCCATTTGCCGGCATCAACGGATCGGGCAAGCATGTGAACTGGTCTCTGGGAAATGCCACGCAGGGCAACTTGCTCGACCCGGGCGACACGCCGCACGAAAACGCGCAGTTCCTCGTCTTCGCGGGCGCGGTGATCCGCGCGGTGGACAAATTCGCCGGTCTCCTGCGTGCCAGCGTGGCCACCGCGGGCAACGACCACCGCCTCGGCGCGAACGAAGCGCCCCCTGCCATCATCTCCATCTACCTCGGCGACCAGCTCGCCGACGTGTTCGAGCAGATCAAAGCCGGCGGAGCGACCACTTCCAAGCAAAGGGGCACGCTGAAAATCGGTGTGGATGTGCTGCCCGAGCTGCCGAAGGACGCGGGCGACCGCAACCGCACGTCGCCGTTCGCCTTCACCGGCAACCGCTTCGAATTCCGCGCAGTCGGGGCAAACCAGTCGATCGCCGGCCCGCTGACCGTGATGAACACCATCATGGCCGATTCGCTCGAATGGATGGCCGCGAAGCTCGAAGGCGCCTCAGACCTCAACAAAGCGATCCAAGACACGCTCAAGGAAGTCATGGACAAGCATGGTCGCGTGATTTTCAACGGCAATGGCTACTCCGAGGAATGGCACGCCGAAGCGGCCGAGCGCGGTTTGCCCAACCTCAAGACCGCGGCCGATGCTCTGCCCGCGTTCATTGCGTCCGAAGTGATCGAGCTGTTCGAGAAATACGGCGTTCTTTCCGAGGCCGAACTCAAGAGCCGCCACATCATTCTCTGCGAGCAATACGAGAAGGTGGTCAACGTCGAAGCCAAACTTGTCGCCGAGATCGCGCAGACCAAAGTTTTCCCCGTGGCAGCGGCCTACGCCGCGACCCTCGCCGAAGGCGCGGCGAAGATGAAAGCGGCCAACGTCGCGGTGAGCACGGCCACGTTGGAGAAAGTCGCCGCGCTGGTCTCGCAGCTCGAGAGCGACCTCGCCATGCTCGCGGCCGTTCACTCGGCGGCGCACGAAGTGGGCGACTACACCTTCAAAGTCCTTCCGGCCATGCTCAAGGTGCGTGCCACGGTGGACGAGTTGGAAGGTCTGCTGCCGGACGACATCTGGCCGCTGCCCACTTACCAGGAGATGCTGTTTATCAAGTAATCCTCGGCGAAATTCAGGACACAGGCGCGCCGCCGGGAAACCGGCGGCGCTTCCTTTTCAGTCCTGCCCTGCGACCAACAGGCAGATTTCTCCGCGAGGCGGCTGCGCGGCGGCCCGCTCCGAAAGTTCGGCAGCGGTTCCGCGCCAGTATTCCTCGAATTTCTTGCTCAATTCGCGCGCCACGCAGACCCGGCGTTCGGGCGAAAGTTCCGCCAGCACAGCCAGCGATCTGGCGATGCGATGCGGAGATTCGAAAAAAACCGATGTCTCCGTTCTTTGCAAAGCGGACTCGAGGACCGCGCGGCGCCGCCCGGATTTCACCGGAAGAAAGCCCCCGAAATAAAATTCATGCAACGGAAGACCGGATCCGACGAGCGCGGGAAGGATCGACGACGGCCCGGGGAGCACCGTGAATTCCAGTCCGTGATCCAGGCACTCGCGGACAACGCGGTAGCCGGGGTCGGAAATGCCCGGTGTGCCTGCGTCGGTGAGCAACGCGATTTTTTCACCGGCAGCCAGACGGCCGGCGATTTCCTTGGCGCGCGTCGCCTCATTGTGCTCGTGCAGGCTGACCAGCGGACGGCTTATGCCATGGTGCTTGAGCAGGATTCCGGCGTGCCGCGTGTCTTCAGCGGCGATGACGTCGGCTTCCCGCAGGATGCGCAACGCGCGGAGGGTGATGTCCTCCAAATTCCCGACCGGCGTGGGGACAAGCGTGAGCAATCAGAATCCCTCGCCCAGACGGCTCGCCAGCTTTGTCGCAGTGTCGGAGAAAGCCAGCGGAAGCGCCTGGGCTTCGTCGGTTTGCAGGTCGGCTGTGACGAAGAAGCTTGTCTGGCCGGTGACCTGACCCGACATGAGCGAGCGCCCCGTGGATTGCTCGACGACGTCGTAGCGCACCGTGGTACGCAGCATGTATTCGCTCGTCGCGATGACGTTGCCCCGCAGGGACCGGGCGGGGACGCGCTGTGCGCTCACCAGTGTGGTCTCGAGCACGGCATCGGCACGGTCGCTGTAGGCGATCTTGTATGTGCCGTCCGTTTGCAATGCTTTGGTGATGGTATCGGCCAGCATGGCTTCGACGTTCGGCTCGAGGGTCTGGTTTTTCGAAACGGGAACCGCCAGGGTGGTGATGTCTCGCATCATCGCCGGACGCGCGTCGCCCAGCGTGTAGCAGCCGGTAAGGAGCGCGGCGGCAGCGGCAAGCAGGAGACCGCGGGCGATCATTCGAGGGACGGCAGGCCCTGGTCGAGGGACGGCAGGTCGGGCTCGACCGGCGGGAGATCGGGCGCGGGCATGTCGGCGGGTTCGGATGTCCCGCCTCCCCGCTGCGGTCGCATATCGTCGGCCGATGTGCGCAAACGCGGGCGCGCGGGAGCCAATTCTTCGGGCGGTTTGACCGCCGAAACCGGCGGCCCCGCGTAATTGCTCAAAGCCGATGTCTGAACCTCGTTTTGCATGCGGCGCCGCATGGCCGCGCGCGTGCCCGTTTCTTCGCGCTCGGGCTGGCGCAATTCATCCTCGCCGACGGTGGCGCGGATTTCCTCGATACGTGCGCTGGCAAGTTCCGCGTCGGGCGTGCCCGGCTGGCGGCGGACCACGTCGCTGTAATAAATGACCGCGGCCCGGTAGTTGTCGTTGTGGTCGTAGAATTTCGCGATGGAGAGCAGGTCGAGCGACTCGCGTCCGCTCATTTGCGAAAGGTTTTCGCGCGCTTGGGCGGCCTTCTCGCTCTTCGGGTGCTCCATGAGGAATTCCTCGAACGTGTTTTTCGCATCGATCGCCGCGGAAAGATCCTTGGAACGCGAGTTCGCCTCGGTGAACTGCACGTAGCCGATCTGGTAAAGCGCGTCGCTCGCGTAGCTGCTGTCAGGATAACGGTCGATGACGCCTTGGTAGGCCGCCGTGGCCTTGTCCCATTCGCTCTGGTTCTCGTAAGCCTGGCCGAGTTTGAACTGCACGGCAGCGGCGAATTTGGCGTAGGGCGCGGTTTTGAGGACGGACTCATACATCTCGGCCGCGCGCTCGTAGCGGCGGCTGTCCATCAGCGCGTCGGCTATCGCGACCTGTGCATCGACCGCACGGTCGAATTCGCGCGACTGCGGGTAGTTCTCGAGCAATTTCTGGTATGCATCGAACGCGCGCTTGGTGTTGCCGGCAGCGTCATAAAGCTCGCCTATACGGAACTGCGCGGCCGGGGCCGAGGGCGAAACCGGGTAGCGTTTGACCACCGTGCGGTAGTCGCCGATCGCGCGGGAAACGCTGCCGGCGTTGTCCCAGTCTCGCGCCTGCTGCAGGAGGGCGGCAGCCTCGCTGTTGTAGCTGCCGGAGGTGGCGGGTTCTTGGGCGCTGACCCCGGCCGTGTGGACTGCGAAGAGGAAGGCGGTGGCGAAAAGCGCGGGGATCGGACGGAGTCTTTGCATTGGCGTTTTGACCGTAGGAAGGGCGCCCTCGGGCGTCAAGCCGCCATCGGGCATCAACCGGGGTCCGCTGTCGGCGCCGGTGTTGCATGCGGACGGGCACATGGCATTTTCGGGCGCTATGCAGACCAGTTTTCTCATACCCGCCTTCAACGAGGAGAAGTTCGTCGCCCGCGCGGTCGGCTCTGTCCAGCGCTCGGCGGCCGGGTGCGGTCTTGCCGCATGGGAGGTGATTGTGTGCGACAACGCCTCAACCGATCGCACGGCCGCCGTGGCCTGCGAGGCCGGGGCGACGGTGGTGCAAGAAGCGCACCGCCAAATCGCCCGGGCGCGGAATGCTGCTGCGGCTGCTTCTTCGGGGCGGCGGCTCATCTGGCTTGATGCGGATGCGATCCTGACGCCTGAAGTTCTCGCTTCCACGGTCCAGGCGTTCGATTCGGGTCGCGTCTGCGGGGGCGGTGCGCATGTGGTGCTCGAGGGCGTGGAACTGGACTGGTTTTCGCGTTCCGCGATGAACTCGTGGAATTGGGTAGCCAGGAATTTCCGGCTCGCCGCCGGGTCGTATTTCTTCGCGGTGCGCGAGGGCTGGGAGCAAACCGGCGGGTTCGACGAATCCGTTTACGCCGGCGAGGAACTGGGCTTCGCGCTTTCGCTCAAAAAGTGGGGCCGCGCGCGCGGCCTCGAATTCCGCGTGCTGCCTCACGCCGTGCCTTCTTCGGCGCGCAAGATCCGCCAATACACCTTCTTCGAGACTTTCCGCCAGGTGCTGCTTTGCGCGTGGCCCGGCAACCGTGCACGACGCGACCGGTGTGCCTACTGGTATGAAAGGCGCGAAACGTCCGGGGGCTGAAAGATGATGTTGAGGCCTGCCGGCTTTGTCTCTCAACTCGCGACGCGCTCCCCGATCACCGCATGATCTACCTCGATAACAACGCAACAACGCCCGTCGATCCCCGGGTGCGCGATGCCATGCTTCCGTTCCTCGGCGAGAAATACGGGAACCCCTCGAGCCCTCACGCAGCCGGACGCGAGGCACGGCGCGCTGTGGAAGAGGCAAGGGCGCAGGTCGCGGCCCTGCTGGGTGCGCCCGCGGAATCGGTTGTTTTCACCAGCGGCGGCACCGAATCGGTGAACACCGCCATCCGCGGTGCGCTCGCCGCCCAGCCGCACAAGCGCCATGTTGTCACCTCGTCGATCGAGCACAGCGCGGTGAAAAATCTTTGCGAGCAACTCGAGCGCGAGGGTTGGGCCATGACTCGGCTGCGAGTGGACGCGGACGGGCGGCCGGATCTCGACGAATATCGGCGTGCCCTGCGGGACGATACCGCGCTTGTCACGGTGGTATGGGCAAACAACGAGACCGGCGTTCTTTTCCCGGTGGAGGAAATGGCGCGCATCGCCGACGAACGCCGCATTGTCTTCCACGCCGACGCGGTTCAAGCCGCGGGCAAGGTGGCGATCGATTTGCGTGAATTTCCCGCGCACTTGGTTTCCGTTTCCGCCCACAAACTCCACGGCCCCAAAGGCGCGGGCGCTCTCTTCGTGCGCGCGGGTCTCGGGCTTCCGCCGCTGCTCCTCGGCGGCGGGCAGGAGAACGGGCGCCGTGCCGGCACGGAGAACGTGCCGGGCATCGTCGGTTTCGGCGTGGCCGCAGAGCTTGCAAAACTTGCATCAGTGCAGGAAATGCCCCGCGTGCTTTCCATGCGCAATCGCTTTGAGGACGGGTTGCGCGAGCGTTTTCCCTCCGTCGTTTTTCACGGGCACCGCGAATTCCGGCTGCCTAACACGTCCAACTTCGCCCTGCCCGGACTCGATGCCCAGAGCTTGCTCGCCGTATTGGACCGCCTCGGTGTTGCCTGCTCGATCGGTTCGGCCTGCAGCAGCGGTGTTCCCGACGCCTCGCATGTGCTCCGGGCCATGGGGGTCGATGATGGGGAGGCCCGGGCCAGCCTGCGCTTCTCCTTCAGCCGCATGAACACCGGACACGATGTCGATGGAGCTTTGCATGCTCTGGTGCAGGCTGTGCAGCGTCTGGGTCCCGCGGGCATGGGCGATTGACGCCCGCTCGTAATTCTGGGAGTCTATCAAACCTTTTTATGCGCCACACTTTGTCCGTCCTGGTCGAAAACCGCTTCGGCGTGCTCACACGCGTGGCCGGTATGTTCAGCGGCCGCGGTTTCAACATCGACACCCTCAATGTGGCGCCGACGCTCGACGCGTCCATGTCGCGCATGACCATCGTGGTCCGCGGCGACGACAAGACGCTTGAGCAGGTGGTGAAGCAGACCGAGAAACTGGTCGATGTGATCAAGGTGGACGATTTCCGCGACGGCGAATTCGTCGATCGCGAGCTGGTCCTCATGCGTGTCAATGTGACGCCGCAGACGCGCTCCGAGGTTTTGCAGATTTGCGACGTGTTCCGCGCCAAAATCGTCGATGTGCGCCTCGACAAGCTTCTCATCGAGATCACCGGCAACGAAGGTAAAGTCGCGAAATTTATTTCATTGATGGAAAATTTCGGAATCTCCGAAATCACCCGCACCGGCAAGGTCGCGCTGAAGCGCGCGGCCGACGGCGAATAACTCATCCCATGGCAGCAAAAATCCACACAGACAAGGACGCCGACCTCAAACACCTCAAAGGCAAAACGGTCGCCGTCATCGGTTTCGGTTCGCAGGGCCACGCCCACGCCCTCAACCTCAAGGAAAGCGGCGTGAAGGTCATCATCGGCCTTTATCCGGGCAGCAAAAGCCGCGCCGTCGCACAGAAGAAAGGCTTCAAAGTGTTCAACACCGCGGATGCGGTGAAAAAAGCCGACGTCATTTTCGTCGCCGTGCCCGACACCCGTATTCCGGCTGTCTACAACAAGGATATCGCACCCTATCTCACCAAGGGTAAAACGCTCCTCTTCAGCCACGGGTTTGCCATCCATTTCAAGACGATAAAGCCGCCGAAAGATATCGATGTCATTATGGTTGCCCCCAAGGGCCCGGGCCACATCGTCCGCCGCCAGTTCCTCGAGGGCAAGGGAGTGCCTTCACTTATCGCCGTCTACCAGAATCCAAGCAAGCAGGCCAAAAAGACCGCGCTGGCTTGGGCCAAAGGCATCGGTGGCACGCGCGCCGGTGTTCTCGAGACGACTTTCAAGGAAGAAACCGAAACCGATTTGTTCGGCGAGCAGGCCGTGCTTTGCGGAGGTGCTTCCGCCTTGGTCCAGGCCGGCTACGAGACGCTCGTCGAAGCCGGCTACCAGCCCGAGATGGCTTACTTCGAATGTCTGCATGAGTTGAAACTCATCGTCGATTTGATGAACGAGGCCGGCATCGCGGGCATGCGTTTCAGCATTTCCGATACCGCCAAGTGGGGCGATGTGCTCGTCGGTCCCAAGGTCATCGATTCGAGTGTCAAGAAGCGCATGAAAGGCGTGCTTAAAGATGTCCAGTCCGGCAAGTTCGCCCGCCAATGGATCGCCGAGGACAAGAAAGGCCGCAAAAAATACAATGCGCTGCTCAAAAAGGGCGAGAAGCACAGCATCGAGAAAACTGGAGCTCGTCTCCGCGGTCTCATGCCGTGGATCAAAAAGCGCAACCTCAAGGGCGCGCAGGCCTCGTATTCCTGATCCGATTTCCTCCTCGAAACCCCGCAGCGTCCTCGTGGATGTTGCGGGGTTTTTTATTGCGCCGTCGGCGTAAGTGCTTGCTGCGCGGTCTTGAAATGCAGTTTCGCTGTGGATCGCAGGGCGTCGGGTCCGTGGCTGTGCACCAACGCACGCGCGGCTTCCAAGACGGCAGCCGATGCGCCCTTGGGGAATTTGACGCCCCATTTTCTCTCCGCATCGGCGATCCAATCGATGAACTTCTCGCGCGCCAGGATCGAAGCTGCAGCCACGGCGTAGTCGCTTTCGGCCTTCGTCTGCTGGCGCAAATCAATCTTCCGTCCCTTTTCCATGAGCGCACGCTGGAGCACGCGCGGGTTGGCGAACTGGTCGCTTAAGGCCGAAGGACAATCCGGCTTTGCCGCGCAAAGGTTTTCAATCACGCGCGCATGGCCCCAGGCAAGCAGGCGGTTCAAATTCCCGATCTTTTCGTAGAGCGGATTGTATTTCTCCGGGGCGACAACGACGACCTCGCTGGTCAGCCCGGAGATTCTGCGCACGACCTCCGCGAGCTTGCGTATCTGAGCATCCGACCCGATCGACTTGCTGTCGCGTATGCCGGCGTCCAGAAGCTGGCGCGCAATCGGCCCGTCCGTGTAAACGCCGGCTATGACGAGAGGTCCGAAGAAGTCACCTTTTCCGCTTTCGTCGATGCCGAAGTGCGGTGCAAAGCGCTCCGGGTGGTGGAGTTCCTCGTAGCCGAGGCGGGCTTCGCCCAGCACGGCGGGCTCGAGGGTGAACTGGATGAAGCCTTCCGTGTCTTTGCCTTGGATCACCGCTTTGGGACCCTTTTCATAAACCGCCACGGTAAGTCCGGGTTTCTGGGCGAAGTAAAGCGTGTAAGGCCGCGGCTCGAACTTGAAGCCTTGCTCATCGAGCAGAGCGCGCAGCGTATCCGCTTGGTCGGTGGTGAGGGCCACGGTGTGGGATCGGAGCGGCGGCATGGCACGTAGTTATGGTTCGTCCGGACCGAAGGAGCAAGCGAAGCCCGCGGCCGTCCGCGCCTGACTCGTCTTGTAAATCGCCGTTCGGCCGACATGATGATCGCCCTGCATGAGTTCGAGTTGTCATGGTCGCCCCGGCGCCATTTTTCCACGGGGTGTGCAATGGATGATTTTCTGCCTCCCGTTCGTTGTCGCCGGAATTCTGACATGGATGAAGCTCTTTGCGTCCGAGACCTACATCGGTCTGTCCGGCGAGGGCGGTATTCTCGAGGGAACGCAGTTTGTCGTCTATGTCTCCGCCGCCGCGGTTGCCCTGAGGACCCTGCTGTTCTTGGCAAAATCAAACCGCCGTTGCCTGCGATGGCTGCACGTGGCTTTGTTTCTCGGCCTCGTTTTTGTCGCGCTCGAGGAGATCAGCTGGGGCCAGCGGATCTTCGGATTCAAAGCGCCCCAGGAACTCGAGATTATGAATGCCCAGGGCGAAACCACGCTTCACAACCTACGGATTTTGCAAAATTACCGCGACTGGCTCGGGGCATCGCCGCTCAATCTCGGGTATATAGCGGTCGGGCTTTACGGCGGTCTAGGGTGGCTGTTTCTGCGCTTTTCGAAAACGGGCCGCGGATCGCCGTGGTCCTTCGTTGTGCCGGACTGGTATTGCGCCCCGTATTTTCTCGCCGAGGCGCTGTTCTTTTCCGTCGGAGAGTATTTCCGCGAAGGAATCGAGATCGGCCTTCCGTGGCTGCAATGGAACGAGCAGGAATCGGCGGAACTTCTCCTCGCCCTCGGCTTTTTTATTTTCGCCCTGTCGAACTGGCGGCGCGCGAGGGCGCTTGTCGATGCTGACCGCGATTCACGTGGATAAAACGGAGTTCACCCAGCGTCTGCGCGCGTGGTTCCGCCGTCATGGACGCGATCTGCCTTGGCGGCGGACGCGCGATCCTTACGCCATTTTGGTGAGCGAAATGATGCTGCAGCAGACAACCGTTGCTGCTGTGCTGCCTTACTACGACCGCTGGATGAAGAGATTCCCATCCGTGCACGAGTTGGCGGCGGCCGATGAGTCGGAGGTTCTGGCGCTCTGGCAGGGGCTCGGTTACTACCGCCGCGCACGAAGTTTGCGCGCGGCCGCGACAAAAGTTCGTGATGAGATGGGCGGGGTGTTTCCGCGGGGCTATGAGGCATTGCGCAGCCTGCCGGGAGTCGGGGACTACACGGCCCAAGCGGTGCGGGCCTTCGCTTTTGACGAGCCGGCGGCTGTGCTCGATGCCAACGTGACCCGGGTGGTGGCACGCCTCTGCGACATTCGCACGCGGGTCGATACCGCCAAGGGGATGTCCAAGGTGCGGGCCAAGCTCGAGGGTCTGCTGCCCGCGAAAAGCGGATGCGAATTTGTTTCGGCTTTGATGGAACTCGGTGCGCTCGTGTGCCGTGCCGGGCGTCCGGATTGCCTGCTGTGCCCGGTGAAAAAATTCTGCTCGGCGAAGAATCCGGAAAAACTTCCGGTCAAAGCGCCGAAGGCGCCGTTCAAGGCCAGGACCGAGCAAGCGGCTTGGGTCTCGGATGGCAAAACGGTCCTTCTGCAGCAATCAACGGCGCGGCGCTGGGTGGGGCTTTGGCGTCTGCCGCCGCTCGATACCGGACCGCCCGAAGGACCTGCCGCCGAGCTGACCTACAGCATTGTGCGCGAGCGGGTGACATTGCGGGTGCACCGTGTGCCGAGGCGGACGCTGGCGGCATCCGCCGAGCCGCGCAGGGAGTTCTGTTTGCTGGAGCTGGAGCAAGTCGCCATCCCGTCTCCGCATCGCCGGGCCATTGCCAAGGTGCGGGGCGAAGCGCATAGTTGACTTAATGTCCGCTGCCATCACGTCCCAACCCGACATCAAGGGCCACTTCGGTCCCTATGGTGGCGTTTTCGTGCCCGAGACCTTGATGACCGCGCTCGAGGAACTGACGCGCGAATACGAAGCGGCGCGCAAGGATCCCGAATTCCGGCACGAACTCAACCAGCTGCTTGCGGAATTTGTCGGGCGTCCGACGCCGCTTTATCTGGCTGAACGTCTTACGGCGCAGCTCGGCGGGGCGAAAATTTATCTGAAACGCGAAGATCTCCTGCACACCGGCGCGCACAAGATCAACAACGCGATGGGGCAGATCCTCCTCGCGAAGCGCATGGGCAAAAAGCGGGTCATTGCCGAGACCGGTGCGGGTCAGCACGGCGTGGCCACAGCGACGGCCGCCGCACGTTTCGGCATGGAATGCGTCGTCTACATGGGCGAAGTCGACATGAAACGCCAGGCGCTGAATGTCACGCGCATGAAATTTTTGGGGGCGAAAGTTGTGCCGGTCACCGCAGGCCAGGCCACGTTGAAGGAAGCGGTCAACGAAGCCATGCGCGATTGGGTCACCAACGTGCGTTCGACCCACTACATTCTCGGCACAGCTTACGGGGCCCACCCGTATCCCATGATGGTGCGCAATTTCCACCGTGTGATCGGCGAGGAGGCACGCCGCCAGATCCTCGAGCGCGAGGAACGCCTGCCCGATTTGCTCGTGGCCTGCGTGGGCGGGGGCAGCAATGCCATCGGTCTGTTCTATCCTTTTCTCGAGGACAAAAACGTCCGCATGGTCGGTGTTGAAGCCGGTGGCGAGGGAATCAAACCCGGACGGCACGCCGCGCGTTTCCAAGGCGGCAAGCTCGGTGTGTTGCAAGGATGCAAGACGTTCCTGCTGGCGAACGATGACGGACAAATCGAGCTTACCCATTCCGTCTCCGCCGGACTCGATTACGCGGCGGTCGGGCCCGAACACAGCTTCCTTCGCGATGCGGGGCGGGTGGAATACGATTATGCCACCGATGACGAGGCGCTGAATGCGTTCCGGACATTGGCCAAAGTCGAAGGCATTATTCCCGCCCTTGAAAGCGCCCATGCCGTGGCCCACGCGATCAAAGTCGCCCCGAAGATGGCGAAAGATCGGATCATCCTCGTGAATCTCTCCGGCCGCGGGGACAAGGACGTCCAGCAGGCTGCGGAGTTTGTTTTCGGCGCGACGGGTTAGGGGCGTCCGGGATCATGTTTGCAGCCGTTGTGCAGCTGCCTTCCGCGCGCCCGTTCTGCAGATGTTCGCTGCCGGAAAAAGTATCGTCGTTATTCCGTGTCAAAAACCGCTGCGACCTGATAGCGTTCTGACCCCGTGAAAACGATTTTCGTCACGGGTGGGGTTGTAAGTTCTCTCGGCAAGGGTCTCGCGGCGGCGTCGCTTGGCACTTTGCTCGAGAGCCGGGGGTTGCGGGTGACCATGGGCAAGCTCGACCCGTATCTCAATGTCGATCCGGGCACGATGAGTCCCTACCAGCACGGAGAGGTGTATGTCCTCAACGACGGTGCCGAAACCGATCTCGACCTCGGTCATTACGAGCGCTTCACGGGCTGCGTTCTTGGTCGGCGCAACAACCTCACCAGCGGACAGGTCTATGAAAATGTCCTCGCTCGCGAGCGCCGCGGTGATTACCTCGGCAAAACCGTGCAGGTCATTCCGCATGTGACGGACGAGATCAAATCGCGCGTCCGCGAACTGGCATCCGCGGGGGACGCCGACGTGGCGATCATCGAGATCGGCGGCACAACCGGCGACATCGAGGGTCTGCCGTTTCTGGAGTCGATCCGCCAATACCTCCTCGAGGCCGGTGACGGAAACGCGATGCTCATCCATGTCACCCTCGTGCCTTTCATCAAGGCCGCCGGCGAACTCAAAACCAAACCGACGCAGCAGAGTGTGGCCAAACTGCGGGAAATCGGCCTCCAACCGAAGGTGGTCATCGCCCGCTCCGAATACCCGCTGGATGACGACGTGCGGGAGAAACTTTCTCTTTTTTGCAATGTTCCGAAGCGCGCGATCATCGAAGCGCTCGACGTTCCGCATTCCATCTACGAATTCCCCCTCATGCTGCAGAAGGAGGGCCTCGACGAGGTTGTTTGCGATGCGCTCCGTCTTGAAGCGCCGCCCGCCCAGATGGCGGAATGGGAAAAATTCGTCGAGCGTGTGGTGCGTCCGCGCAAACGCGTTTCCATCGCGGTGGTCGGCAAATACATCGAGTTGCAGGACGCCTACAAGAGCATCTACGAGTCGCTCACCCACGCCGGCGCGGCGCACGATTGCGGCATCGATCTGGTCCTGGTGGACGCGGAGGATCTCGAGGCCGAGGGCGGTCCGGAAAAGCATTTGCGTGGCGTGGCCGGAATCCTCGTGCCCGGCGGATTCGGGGACCGCGGGGCCGAGGGAAAAATCGCCGCCGTGCGCTACGCCCGCGAGTCCCGCACGCCGTATCTTGGCATCTGCCTCGGCATGCAGGTCGCCGTGGTGGAATTCGCGCGCCATGTCTGCGGATTGTCCAAAGCCCACAGCACGGAATTCGACCCCGCGACCCCGGACCCCGTGATCTACCTCATGGAGGAGCAGAAGGATGTGACTGACAAAGGTGCCACCATGCGGCTCGGATCCTATCCTTGTGCGCTGAGAAAGAACACGGTGGCCCACCAACTTTACGGGGCCTCCGAGATCAACGAGCGCCACCGTCACCGTTACGAGTTCAACATGAAATACCGCGAGCAGTTCGAGAAGCAGGGGTTGGTGATCTCCGGAACATCGCCCGACGGCGCGCTGGCGGAGGTCGTCGAACTGCGTAACCACCCTTGGTTCGTCGCGTGCCAGTTCCATCCGGAATTCCGCTCGCGCCCGCGCGCGGCTCATCCGCTCTTCAAGGGATTCGTCGGGGCTGCTTTGGCGCACGTGGCGTGACTTGTGCGCGGGTTTGCCAACCTTCCGGGCGGCTCCTAACATAACATCTCCGCTTATGAGCCGGCTCGAACAACTGAAGCAGTTCACCACCGTCGTCGCCGACACCGGCGACTTTGAAAGTATCCGGCAATTTTCGCCGCAGGACGCGACGACGAACCCGTCGCTGATTTACAAGGCTGTCACGCAACCGGAATACGCGCCGCTTCTCGACCAGGCGGTGAAGGAGCGCAAGGGCTCGAATGTGCCGCGCGAGGAACTCATCCGCGATATTATCGACGACCTGCTGACGATTTTCGGCGAGAAAATTTTGCAGATCGTGCCGGGGCGCGTTTCCACCGAGGTGGACGCTCGGCTGTCCTTCGATACGCCGGCCACGATCGAGAAAGCGCGCAAACTCATCGGTCTTTACGCGGAGCGCAAAGTTCCGCGCGAGCGTGTGCTGATCAAAGTCGCCTCCACATGGGAAGGTATCCGCGCGGCCGAAGTGCTGCAAAAGGAAGGGATCAATTGCAATCTGACGCTTCTTTTTTCGCTGCCTCAGGCCATTGCCTGTGCCGAGGCGAAGGTCCGCCTCATCTCGCCCTTCGTCGGCCGCATCTACGACTGGTATAAGGCCAAGACCGGGCAGGAGTATCGCGGTGCGGAGGATCCGGGGGTGAAGTCCGTGCGGACGATCTACAACTACTACAAGAAGTTCGGCTACGAGACGCAGGTCATGGGGGCGAGCTTCCGCAATACTTCGCAGATCCTTGAATTGGCCGGTTGTGATCTTCTCACCATCAGTCCCGAATTGTTGTCGGAACTGCAGGGCTCCGACGGTCCGGTGCACCGGAGGCTGTCGGTCGAGGAGGCGCGGGGTTCGGCCGCGGTAAAAATTCCTCTCGACGAAAAATCATTCCGGTGGATGCTCAACGAGGACGCCATGGGCACGGAAAAGCTTGCCGAGGGCATCCGGAAGTTTTCCGAAGATATCGTCAAACTCGAATCCATCATCGCCAAGAAACTTGCCTGAACCCCAGCTCGTATCCCATGAAAAATCCCACAATCGCCATTGTTTTTGCCGCCACCACGGCAGTCCTGGCCGGCTGCGCCACCCAAGGGACCCGCGTTACTTCACCCTATCTCGCGGTGCTCCAGCAGCGCGGGGTGGACCCGGGCACCTACACGCGCGTCAGCCATGGCCGCGTGCTCACCTATGACGACATCTACGACTTGGTGCAGAAAGGCATTCCCGGGGACAAGATCACCGATTACCTCAAGGCCACGCGCGCCCCGTATGTTTTCAGCCAGTCGCAGATCAACCGTCTGGCTTCGGCCGGTGCCGGTCCGGTGCTGGTGAAATTCCTCGAGACGCCGCCGACCAAACCCGTGACGCAGGGATTCGACAACCCCACGACACAGGCGTTCCTCAACAGCCCTTACTGGCGCGATCCCTACTACATGGACGACAGTCCGTTCGAGTTTTACTTCCCGCAAAGCTGGTCAACAGCCCCGCTCACGGGGTCATCCGGCTCCGAACTTGCCCCGCGGCGGTAAAGGGCCTCAGTCCTTTTTCGCGTCGAGCTTCTGCAGCTTCGGGGTGATGACCGCCCTGTTGTAGGGGTGCATCGGATTGTTGCGGTAAAAATCCTGATGGTATCCCTCGGCGGGATAAAATGTTTCCAGCGGGACGATCTCCGTGACGATGGGTGATTTGAATTTTCCCTGAGCCCGCGCTTTGGATTCCACTGCCATGCGCGCTTGGTCTTCGTCCGTGGTCAGTATGATGGAGCGGTATTGTGTCCCGACATCGGCGCCTTGGCGGTTGAGTGTGGTCGGGTCGTGGGCATCCCAGAAAAGATCGATGATCTTTTCGTAGGAAATTTTTTCCGGGTCGTATTCGACCTGCACGACTTCTGCGTGTCCGGTTTTTCCGGAACAGACTTCGTCGTAGGTCGGGTTTGCGGTGTTTCCTCCGGCGTAGCCCGAGGTGACGGAGAGGATCCCGGGCATGCGTTCGTAAACGGCTTCGACGCACCAGAAGCATCCTCCCCCGAGTGTGGCTTTTTCGGTTTTCACAGTCTGGTTGTCGGCGTGGGTGGCCGCGGTTGCAAGCGCCAGGACGAACGCGGCCGCTCTCATTTTTTCGCGGAGGGGACGAACTCGAGCGAGACCGAGTTGACGCAGTAGCGAAGCCCGGTCGGCGGCGGCCCGTCGGGGAAAACATGGCCGAGGTGCGCATCGCAGCGGGCGCAAAGGATCTCGTCGCGCACCATGCCGTGGCTGCGATCGACCGCGGTGACGACGTTTTCTCGTGCAACGGCACGGAAAAAGCTGGGCCACCCGGTGCCCGAATCGAACTTGGCGTCCGAACGGAAGAGCGGCAGATCGCAGCAGACGCAACGATAAACGCCCGGCTCCTTGTGGTCGTGAAACGCGCCGCAGAAAGGACGCTCGGTGTCCTTTCCGCGTGTCACGCGGTAAACTTCGCCGTCACCCAACTGGGCGCGCCACTCATCGTCGGTTTTGGTCACTTTTTCCATAGTTTGTGCGGGCAATGTTTCACCTTTTGCACCGAGCAAGCAGACATTCACCGTTTGCGGCCGCGTGTCCGCGGCGATGGCCGGCGTGCAAAGCGCGAGGCCGATGGCGAGATATGCCGTGGCGGGGGGCTTGATCATCCTTGTTCGGCCGCGGCGCGGCGTTTGCGGCGCTGCGCGGCTTCCGCGAGAAATTCCTCCTGCGCGTCCCAAGGCGTTTCGCCGCCCGGTGCCGGAAGGTAGTCGCCGTCGGGTTGGAGAATTTCGGCCTTCACGTTGTCGCGCCAGAAGCAGTCGATGATTTCCTGCACATGCTCTTTCATGCCGTCGCTCTCGACCGGAAAGACGGCTTCGACGCGGTGGAAAAAATTGCGCTCCATCCAGTCGGCGCTGCCCAGGAAAAAAAGGGGATCCCCGCCGTTCTCGAATCGGTAAACGCGGCTGTGCTCGAGAAATCGCCCCACAATGCTGCGCACCTCGATGTTCTCGCTCACCCCCGCGATGCCGGGGCGCAACGCGCAGATCCCGCGCACCAGCAGGCGGACCTTCACTCCGGCGCAGGATGCGCGGTAGAGCGCCTCGATGACTTCCTCCTGCACGAGCGAGTTCATTTTCGCGAAGATGCCGGACGGGCGCCCCGCCTTGGCGTTTTCGGTCTCGGCCTCGATCAGCGCGAGCACGCGCTTGTGGAGATGCCACGGTGCGACGAGGAGTTTGTTCGGCGGCGGCAACTGCGAGACGCCGGTTACGGTGTTGAAAAGATTGGCCACATCCTCCGTGATGTCGGGCCGTGCCGTGAAATAACTCAGGTCGGTGTAGAGGCGCGCCGTCGAGGGGTGGTAGTTGCCGGTGCCAAGATGCACGTAGCGCCGGATGCCGTCGTATTCCTTGCGCACGATCATGGCCATTTTCGCGTGGGTCTTGAGGCCGGCCACGCCGTAGACCACGTCCACGCCCGCCTCGCGGAGCTGACGCGCCCATTTGATGTTGGCCGCCTCGTCGAAGCGCGCTTTGAGTTCGATGACCACCACGACCTGCTTGCCTTGACGGGAAGCCTGGATGAGGAGCGGAATGATCGGGGAATCCGAACTCGTGCGGTAGAGCGTCTGCTTGATGGCGAGTGTCTGCGGGTCTTCCGCGGCCTGCCCGATGAAATCGAGCACCGTCTGGAAGCTGTCATAAGGATGATGCAGGAGAATATCGCCGCGCCGGATGTGGAAAAAGATGTCCCGCTCCTCGCCGAGACCGACCACCGTGACCGGCGTGAAGCGCTTGTATTTCAGCTCGGGCCGGTCGAGTTCCGTCGCGATCGGCATGAGCCGCACCATGTTGAGCGGCCACTCCGCGCGGTAAACGTCGTCCTCCTCGAGATTGAAGATGCCGCAGAGGCGCTTGGTCAGGTCTTTCGGGCAGCCCTGCACCTCCAGGCGGACGGCGTTGCCGCGGTTGAGCTTGCGAAGTTCATCCTCGATGGCGCGCAGGAGATTGCGCGCTTCCTCCTCGTCCACGTAGAGGTTGCTGTTGCGCGTGATGCGGAACATGTGTGCGCCGCGGACCTTGACCCCGTGAAAGAGGCGCCCGACGTGGGCTTGGATGAGATTGCCGAGGAAGATGAAATCGTCCCCTTGCGCGCCCTTTTTTTTCGGGAACGGCAGGACGCGCGGCAGGATGCGGGGGATCTGCACGACGGCGAGGTCAGCGTCAAGGTCGTCCCCTTCGAGTTCGACGATGAGGTTGAGGCTCTTGTTGAGCAGCTGGGGAAAGGGGTGGGCGGGATCGATGGCGAGAGGTGTGAGGACGGGAAAAATCTCGCGTTCGAAATACTCGGTGAAATGCTTGCGGGCTTCCTTGCCGACGTCGGGATAGCGGTGGAAGCGCACGCCGTTCTGTGCGAGGCCCGGCTGGATTTCCTGGCGCCAGCAAGCGTATTGGTCGCGCACCATCCTGCGCACGCGGTCGCTGATGGCGTCGAGCTGCTGCGCGGCCGTGAGGCCGTCGGGCCCGGTGGACATGGAACCGGCCTGCAGCACCTGCTTGAGACCGGCCACACGCACCTCGAAAAATTCGTCGAGATTGGACGAGACGATGCACAGGAATTTCAGCCGCTCGAGCAGGGGGACAGCAGGGTCCGTGGCCTGGTCCAGCACCCTCTGGTTGAACTCGAGCCAGCTCAGCTCGCGGTTGATGTAAAACTTGGGATCCGAAAGATCCATAAGGCTGACTTCATAGATTCGTCCCGCGGGACGCGCAGCGCAAGCGAAAGGCGCGGGAGCGTGTGGCCCCCTGCGCCCGCTTGTGGTAGATTCCGACGCATGAGAAGCGCGTTGATTCTGCTTTTCGCCGTTTGGGGCTGCTGCGGTCCCGCGTCGGCGCAAAATTCCAAGCTTCCGGTGCGTGCTCTGGGCAACGCTTTTGCCGACGTCTATGAAAAAGTCGCGCCGAGTGTGGTGGTCCTTGAAGTGGCGAAGCAAGAAGCGGAGATGGACGAGGGAACTTTCGCGTGGGAGTTCCTGCTGCGCGACCGCCGTCTGCCCGGCGCGCGCCCGCGTGTCGAGGAAAGCGAGGGCTCGGGATTCATAATCCGCCCCGACGGATATATCATCACCAACGCGCATGTCATCGAGGGCGCGGACCCCGACCGCGGCGTCGTGGCCCGGCAAAAGGACGGCACGCGCATGCCGCTGCGCGTCGTGGGAATCGACGACAAGACCGACATTGCCGTCCTCAAAGCCGACGCGAAGGGCTTGTCCGCGATCACATGGGGCGATAGCGACTCGTTGCGCGTGGGCGAATTTGTCTGCGGGATCGGGGCGCCCTTCGAGTTGGATTACACGCTGACGGCGGGGATCGTCAGCGCCAAAGGGCGCAGCAACCTCACGAGCACAGTTTACGAGGACTACATCCAGACCGATGCATCCATCAACCCGGGCAACAGCGGGGGTCCGCTTTGCGATCTCGACGGGCATGTGGTCGGCGTGAACACGCTGATCAACGGTCTCAATCGCGGCCTGAGCTTTGCCATTCCCTCGAAGATCGCCAAAGCGGTGAGCGACGAACTCATCGCCAGCGGACGCGTGGTGCGCCCGTGGCTTGGCATCCGGATCGAGACTTTGTCCGATGATCCGGCGTTGCAGAAGATGATCGGTCGCGAGCGGGGTGTGCTGGTGCGCAGTCTCGAGCCGGACGCGCCGGCTTCGCACAGCGAGGTGCGTCCGGCCGACGTCATTGTTGCGGTGGATGGCGAACCGGTGGAAACGGCACGCCAGCTGCAGCAGGCGATCTTGCGCAAAAAAGTCGGGCAGGCCGTGCGGCTCAATGTCTGGCGCCGAGGTGCGGACGGCGGGGCGTTCCGCGAGATGGAAGTCACAACGGCCGAGTTGCCTCAGTCGCCCGTGGAAGCGCGCGGCGGGCCGAACGACGGGCCGCCCGGGCCGGGCGAGGGCGTGGAATTCGAATCGCTCGGGCTTCAGTTGCAGAATCTTGACCCCGAGATGGCAAAAAAAATGGGTCTGGAGGCCGGCGGGGTGATTGTCACGCATGTTGAGCCCGACAGCGCCGCCGGTGTGGCTGGGTTGCGCCGTCGCGATGTGATCACCGCGGTCGGTGATGATATTATTGCCGGAACCGATGGCTTCGCCACGGCGATGGCGAAATTGGCGCCGGGAGAATCGACGACTCTTCTGATCGAGCGCGACGGGCAGAAAACCTACGCCAATCTCAAGCCCTGAGGCCGTCAGAGCCCGATAACTTCGTGCAAGGACTTTGCCGCCTCCCCGGGTGCGAGGCGGGTCATGCACCGGAAGTCGATCGGGCATACGCGCAGGAAGCACGGGCTGCACTCGACCTTGTGCCGCAGGATCCGGTGGAAATCGCCCAGCGGTGACGTGAGTTCCGGTTCGGTGGATCCGAACACGGCTACCGTCGGGACACCGAGGAACGCCGCGAGATGCATTGTCCCCGTATCGTTGGTCAGCAGCGCGTCGCACGCGGCAAGCTCATCCATCAGTTGGTCGAGCGAGGTGCGGCCGACGAGGTTGCGGACAGGAAACGGGACATTTCCGGCGATGGTTTGCGCCGGTTCCGCATCCCCGGCGACTCCGAATATGACAAACTCCGCCGGCACCGACCCGTGGAACAATCGCATGGCTGCGGCGAATTTCTCCGCCGGCCAGCGTTTGGCGGGGCCGTATTCGGCGCCCGGGCAAATGCCGATCCGTGGCACGGTCGGGCGCGCCCTTGCAGGGCGCGGGGCGAACGTTGCCGGCTCATCGCGTTTCGGAGCGCCGAAGTGCTCGACCAGCCGCAGGTAGCGCTCGGCGTGGTGTCCTTGCGAGTCCGCGGTGAATTTCGGAACACCCCCCAGCAGCCAGCGGCGCCAGTGGCCCGGATAGCCGACGATCCGCCGCGCGCCGAGTGCTTTCGCCTCAAGAGCGGAGCGGAGCGAGTTGGGAAAAAGAATGGCGGCGTCGAACTCGCGCCGCACGCGTTTGCGGAGAGCGAGCGGGGATTCTTTCCCGCGGATTTCGATGACATCGTCAACGCCGGCGACCCGCCGCCAGAGGGGTGCAAGTTTTGCCGGCGTCAATATGGTGAGATGGAGGTCGGGCCGGGATTTTTTGCATGCCTCGACGGCCGGGATGTTCATCACGGCATCGCCGAGCCAGTTGCTCGAGCGCACCAGAAGACGGAAGGGCTGGATGTCCTTCATCGATTCGTCCGGCGGGAGATAAAATCCGCGCCGCGCGCGTCCCAGGAGAAACGGACCCGGGATTTTCCAGCGGTTGTGGACCCAGAACCAGTCGGGCGGGGATCCGGAGATCTGCCGCTCGAGTGTCCGGTTCAACCCGGCGGTCAGTTCCTCCACGGTTTTGCCTGCCGGCTCCACCGGCGGTTCAATGACGCACCGCCAGCGCGCGGTTCCCGTGGTGTGGATGGCAACCGAGACAAGCGGCGCGCCGGTTTTCTGGGCGATGATGGCTGCCAGCGTGGAAGTCGAAGCCATGCGTCCGAAAAGCGGCGTCCAGAGCGCGGCATCGCCGGCGTGCTGGTCCACGAGGATGGCGAGGATGCCGCCGCTTTCGACGAGATCGGCGGCGCCGAGATAGCCCTTGCGTCTGTCGAAGGTCTGCAGGCCGAGTCGCCGGCGGTCGCGGTCGATGAGCCTGTTGAGGTATTTGTTCCTCTGCGATTGGAAAACCGCTCCGACCGGAACGTCGCTCACATGGCTGATCAGTTGCGCATAAAGCTCCCAGTTCCCGATGTGGTTGATGGCCATCACCACTCCCTTCCCGCGATCGAGCGCTGCGCGCAATCCCGGCAGGCCGATGAGTTCGACGCGCCGGTCCACATCGTGCACCGGCATGCGTGCGAGTCGCGGCACGCTGAGCAGATTGGCTCCGAGTGTCATGAAGTGGCGTCGCACGGCCGCACCGATCTCGCGTTCGGTCATGGTGTGACCGAACGCGATGTGCATATTGCGCCGCGCGAGCCGGCGGTAGCCGGGCAGAAGTGCCCAGGCCCCGAGCCCGAGCAGGGCCCCGGCTCGGAAGACCAGTTCCAATGGCAACCGTCCGAGCACCGCGAGCAGTCCCAGCACAAGCAAGTAGGCCGCGTAATCCATGATGAGAGCGGCCCAAAATAGCGGGCCGCGCGCGCCGGCGGAAGGTTTTCATCGGCGCTCTTTGGGCGTGCAGCGGGCCGCGGTGCGTGGCAATTTCGGCCGTATGAAACCGAAAGTTTACCGCGATCCTCACCGCGCGAAAATTCTCTGGGGCGGAATAATTCTGGCGGTGGTTGTCCTCGGTTTCTTTGTTTGGGCCACGCTCTATCTCGACAGCAGCAACAAAAGCAGCGGCGCCTTCACCGGCAAGATCGTGGCCATGGAATTCACCCCCCAGCCGGCCCAGGAGATCACCGTGGGCAGCGGCGGATTGCAGAGCACGAGGATTGAGGGCGAATACCTGCTCAAAGTGCAGACGCCCGACGGTTCCCGCGTTTTCAACGTTTGGGTGGATAAAAGCGCCTACGATGCCGTGAAGGTGGGGGACGATTATTTCGTGGTGCCGACCCCGTGAGCCGCCCGCAGATCGAACGTTCCGCCCGCGCGCTTGTCTCTTTTTGAATGCGGCAGGCGGGCCCACCGCGCGCCGTGGCGCAGAAAAGATTTTATGAGTCAAACAACGCATGAATTGAACGAGCAGGTGCAGCGCAGCAGCCAATGGGTTCAGCCGCTGTTTTCGGAAGTCGGAAAAGTCGTCGTCGGGCAGAAATTGCTCGTCGAGCGCCTGGTGATGGGTTTGCTGACCAACGGCCACGTCCTGCTCGAGGGCGTGCCGGGGCTGGCCAAGACATTGACCGTCCGCACGTTGGCCTCCTGCCTGCACACGGGTTTCCAGCGGTTGCAGTTCACGCCCGATCTTTTGCCGGCCGACCTCATCGGCACGCTTATTTACAATCCCCGCGACGGGCAATTCACCACCAAGCTGGGGCCGATTTTTTCGAACCTGATCCTCGCCGACGAAATCAACCGTGCGCCGGCCAAGGTGCAGAGCGCCTTGCTCGAGGCTATGCAAGAGCGGCAGGTGACGATCAGCGACCAGACCTACAAGTTGCCCGATCCGTTCCTTGTTTTGGCCACCCAAAACCCGCTCGAGCAGGAAGGAACTTACCAACTGCCCGAGGCGCAACTCGACCGTTTCATGTTCAAGGTCAATGTCGGCTACCCGACGCGCACCGAAGAGCGGGCGATTCTCGATGCGATGTCCACCTCGGCTCCCAAGCTCGAGGTCAACGCCCTCGTGCGTCCGGAGGATATCATTTCCTCTCGCGCGCTGGTCAACGCCATCTATGTCGATGACCGCGTCAAAGATTACATTGTCGATATCGTGTGGGCCAGCCGCCAGCCGGCTTCCTACGGGCTCAAACTCGACGGGATGATCCGCTACGGTGCTTCGCCGCGCGCGACCATTTTCCTCACGCTCGCGGCCAAGGCCCACGCCTTCCTCAACGGCCGTGGCTACGTGACCCCGCAGGATGTCAAGTCGGTGGGGCCGGACGTTTTGCGCCACCGCATCGCGGTAAGCTACGAGGCCGAGGCGGAGGAAATGACCAGCGAGCACATCATCGAGCAGATCTTCGCCGGGCTGCCGGTGCCGTAGGGAGAGTTTCAAGTTTCAAGGTGAAAGTTTGAAGAGCCGCGCAACCCGCGGTGGCAGGCCTTCACTTAAATCCCAAGACTCAAAAACTTAAAATCTTTGCATCTCATGCAGGAAACCCGCGAGATCCTCAAAAAAATCCGGCGCCTCGAGCTGCGCACGCGGCGTCTGGTGGATTCGATGTTCGCCGGCTCCTACCACAGCGTGTTCAAGGGGCGCGGGATGAATTTCGAGGAGGTCCGCGAATACACGCCCGGCGACGAGATCCGCTCGATCGACTGGAACGTCACGGCGCGCATGAACGCGCCCTTCGTTAAAAAATTCACCGAGGAGCGCGAGTTGACGGTCATGCTGGTGGTCGATGTCAGCGCGTCGGGCGATTTCGGCAGCGTTGAGTCGAGCAAGCGCGAACTTGCGGCCGAGGTCGCTTCGATCCTCGCGTTCAGCGCCATCCGCAACAACGACAAGGTCGGGCTCCTGCTTTTCACCGACGAGGTCGAGCTTTTCATCCATCCGAAAAAAGGACGCCTCCACACCCTGCGGCTGATCCGCGAGATGCTCTATTTCAAACCGCGGCACCGCGGGACAAACATCACCGCCGCTCTCGAGTATCTGAACAAGGTGGTGACCCGGCGCGCGGTCGTTTTTCTCATCTCCGACTTTCTCGACGAAGGATACTCGCGTCCGCTGGCGGTCACCGCCCGCCGTCATGATCTTATTGCCATCCCGGTGGTTGATCCGGGCGAGGAACATCTGCCGGATGTGGGGATTGTCACCCTCGAGGATCCGGAGACCGGCGAGCAGATCGACATCAACACATCGAGCCGTGCGCTGCGCGGAGCCTACCTCGCCCTCGAGGAAAGGCGGAAGAAGATGATCGACCAGGAGTTCAACAAGCTGGGAATCGACATGATCCCCTTGCGCACCAACGAGGATTACCTGCACGTGCTCCGCTCTTTCTTCGACCGCCGCGAGCAGCGTCAACTCAGCGCCTGACCATGCCGCCCGCCACCAACACGCCCGCGCCCGCCGACTTGCTGCCGCACGAAATCGCGGGACCCGTTTGGTGTCTGCCCTACCCGATGCCGGTCATGATTGCCGCCGGCGTGGTTGCGCTCCTTCTTCTGGCGGCTGCGGTGTGGGGATTGATCGCCTGGCGGCGGCGCCGCAACCGCCGCCCGCTCACCGCGCGAGAAAAAGCACTTGTGGCTTTGGCCAAGGCCCGCGAACAGGCCGCGCAAACCCCGCCTTACGAGTTCAGCATCGAGGTGTGCGACGTGCTGCGAAATTTTCTCGCGGGCGAGCATCAATTGCCCGCCACGACCCAGACGTCCTACGAGTTCCTGCAGACCGCGCGCGGCAGCGGCATATTCGACGCGGAGCGGTTGGCGCACTTGACGCGGTTTCTCGACAAGGCGGACATGATCAAATTCGCCCGGGCTGCGGCCACGGGCGCCGACAATTCCGAACTCACGGAATTGGCCGAGGATCTGGTGAAAGGAGGAGCGACCGATGTCGTGGCTGCCTGATTTTTCCGCGCTTTCTTTCCAGCAGCCGAAGTTCCTCTGGCTTCTGCTGCTGATTCCCCTGGTCTCGTGGCTGAAGGGCAAGATCGGCGGGACCCCCGGGGTTTTGTTTTCGACCACGAAGACCGTGGGAAAAATCGGCGGACGCCGCCGTTCGCGCGCCGGCGATTTTCTCACCGGGCTTCTCTACTTTGCCTTGGCCTGCCTGATCCTCGCGCTGGCGCGCCCGCAACTCGGCAAAACGATCACCCGCACGCAAGCCAGCGGCGTGGACATCATGCTCGTGATCGACGTCTCGCGTTCGATGCTGGCGGAGGATTTCACCATCGGCGGCCAGCGCGCGAACCGGCTGGAGGCGATCAAGCGCGTGACCGACCAGTTCATCGCGGGGCGTCCGAACGACCGCATCGGTATCGTGGCTTTTGCCGGCAGGCCCTATCTGGTCAGCCCGCTGACTCTCGACCATGACTGGCTCACGCAAAATCTCGACCGCACGCGCATCGGTCTGGTCGAGGATGGCACCGCGATCGGGTCGGCTTTGGCCGCGGCATCCAACCGCCTGAAAGACAAGGAAGCCAAATCGAAACTCGTCGTGTTGCTCACCGACGGCGACAACAACATGGGTCGCGTCACGCCGCTCACCGCAGCCGAGGCGGCCAAGGCCTTGGGGATCAAAGTTTACACCATCGGTGCGGGGAGCCGCGGCAACGCACCGTTCCCCTTCGTCGATCCCTTCGGACGCACGGTTTACCGTCAGATCCCCGTGGAGTTCAACGAGGAAAGCCTCAAGGAAATCGCCTCCATGACCGGCGGATCGTATTTTCGCGCGACAGACACGCAGTCGCTGCAGCGCATTTTCAACGAAATCGACGAGCTGGAAAAATCGCAGGTGGAAATCCAGAAAGTCGCGCAATACCGCGACCTTTTTCCGTGGTTCGTGCTCGTCGGCGCGGTGCTGCTCGCCGCGGAAACCCTGCTCGGACAAACGATATGGAGACGTCTGCCCTGACTTTTGCCCGTCCCGCGCTTCTGCACTTCCTCTGGCTGCTGCCGCTGGTGGTCGCGCTCTACTGGTGGGCCGAACGGCGGCGTCAGGCCATGATCGGCCGCATCGTCGCTCCCAAGCTGCGCTCGCAACTTGCGGGTAGCAGCAGTCCCGCGCGCCGCTGGTTTCGCAGCGCGTGTATCCTTGGCGCGCTCGGGTTGCTCGTTGTCACCATGGCCGGTCCGCAGCTCGGCTATGACACTCTCGAGGTGCCGCACCGTGGTCGCGATGTCATCATCGCGATGGACGTCTCGCGTTCGATGCTCGCGCCGGATGTCGCGCCGTCGCGCCTCGACCGGGCGAAGCTTCTGGCCGAAGATCTCATCAGCGAACTCGGCGCCGATCGTGTCGGTCTGGTGGCGTTCGCCGGGTCCGGATTCCTGCAAGCTCCACTGACTCTCGACCATGGGGCTGTGCTCGCGGCGCTCGACGAACTGGACACCACGGTCATTCCGAAGGGTGGCACGAATATCGCGGCGGCTATTGCCACCGCCGAGGAAGCTTTCGGCAAAGCCGAAGGTTTTTCGCGCGCACTCATCATCATCTCCGATGGCGAGGAACTCGATGCCGATGGCTTGGTGGCGGCCAAACAGGCCGGTGCGGACGGAGTCCGCATTTTCACCGTGGGTGTCGGCTCTTCCGAGGGATCGGAGATCCCGCTCGGTCCGGGTGAATTCGTGCGCGATCCATCCGGCAAAGTTGTGCAGTCGCGCCTCGACGAGGCGCGGATGAAAGAAATCGCCGAGGCTGCGGGGGGATTTTACACGCCCTTGGATGACGGAGCGGCTCAGCGCCTGGCAGTGGACGGGATCGGCAAGTTGGCGGAAGCTGACATCACCATGAATTCGTCGCGTCGTCCCATCGAGCGCTACCAATGGCCGCTCGGAGCGGCGATCGCCCTGCTCGTCCTTCAAGCCTTGGTTGGCGAGCGCCGTCGCCGCCCGGCGGCCGCGGTCGCCGCCGCGGTGTGGCTTGCGTTCGCGCCCGCATCATGGGCTGCACCCATGGGCCTCGAGGCCTACGAACACGGCGATTACGAGACGGCGCGCCAGGCCTTTGAGAAGCGCCTCAAAATGGAGCCGGCCTCGCCCGACCTTCAACTCAACGCAGGCGCCGCTGCTTATCGTCTCAAGGACTACGGCAAAGCCTCCGAGTATTTCTCCCGTGCCATGCTGTCCGACGATCCCGCGCTGAGGTCGTCCGCGGAGTTCAACCTCGCTAACACCTTGTTCCGCCAAGGCGAGGGTCAGGCTGATAAAGAGAAGAAGATCACCGACTGGAAGGACGCCATCGCCAAATACGAGGCAGCGCTCAAGACGCGTCCGGATTACGTCGAGGCGAAAGAAAACAAGCAGCGTGTCGAGGAATTGCTCAAGCAGGCGGAGCAAGAGCAGAAGCAACAGGACAAAAAGAAGGACCAGCAAAAGCAGGATCAAAAGCAACAAGACCAGCAGCAGAAACAGGACCAGCAGCAGCAAGGCGGAGGCCAGGACAAGAAGGAGCAGGAGCAGCAGGGCGACCAGAAAAAAGACCAACAGCAACAGGGCGGCGGTCAGCAGAAGAAGGACGACCAGCAGCAATCGGGCGACAAAAAAGATCAGCAACAGCAGGGTGGTGGACAGCAGGAGAAAAAAGACGAGCAGCAAGGCCAGCAGCAGAAGCAGGACCAGCAGCAGCAAGGGAGCGGTCAGGATAAAAAAGAGCAGGAGCAGCAGGGCGAACAGAACAAGGACCAGCAGCAGGGCGGCAGCCAAGAGAAGAAGGACGAACAGCAGCAGTCCGGCGATGACAAGAAAGACGAGCAGAAGCAGCAAGGCTCGCAAGGCGAGAAGCAGGAAGAGCAATCCGGCGAGAAGGGCGAAGACAAGAAACCTGCCGGTGGCGGCGAGGAGGAGAAGAAAGACCAAGGCCAAAGCGGCGAGAAAAAAGAGGAGCAATCCCCGGGACAGAAGGGAGAGGAGAAAAAAGACGAAGCGCAGCAAGGTCGCGAGGGCGAACAGCGCGAAGATCAGGGTGAAGGCCAGCCCTCTGACGCCCGGCAACAGGCCGGCAACAAAGCGGGTGAAAAACCGGCGCCTGTTCCGCAGCAGTCGGGCGAAAAGAAGCAAGGCGAGATCCGCGGCGCGCAGCAAGGCGGCGAGGGCGGAAAGGAAGAGGCCGCCGCGATTGCCGAAGCGCAGGCGGAGGCCGAGGGCCGGATGAGCGAATCTCAGGCGCGGGCTTTGTTGCGTTCATTGCAGAACGAGGAGGAACAAGTGCAGCTTCTCGAACGACGGAACTTTCAGGATGTCTCAAGAGACTGGTAGTATGCAGGTGCCAATGAGTTTTTCATTCCGTCACGGCGTCATGCTGGCTGCCGCGGTTTACCTGGCGTTCGCGTCCGCTTCGCGGGCCGAGGTGGTGACAAGTTTGAGTTCGCAAGTGGGCCAAGTCGGCGTGCCGCTCCAGTTGCAATACCAGTTCATCAATGTCGATCCGCCTCAAGATATGCCGCGCTCGCTCATGGTGCCGGGGCTCGAGATCCGGCTGACCGGCACCTCGCGCCGCGTGGAAATGGTGAATTTCCAGACTGCCTCCGCGATGATCTACGCTTACACGGTCATTCCGAACCAGCCCGGCAATTTCACGATCCCGGGATTTGCCGTCCAGGCCGGCGGAAAGCAGGTGCGAACGGATTCGGTCAATCTGCGGGTGACAGGGCCGGGCGGATCCATGCCACCCGCGCCTTCGCTTCCCGCGCGGCCGCCGCAAACCGGAAACCCGCCGTCCAATCTTTCCCCGCCTTCTTTGCCTGCGCAGCCGCAGGCACCCGCACCTGGACGCTCCGCGCCGCGCGGTCCGGACGGCGAGCCCGCCGCCTATTTCGGGGAGATCGTGATGGGTGCCAAATCGGCCTATGTCGGCGAAGTGGTGCCGGTCGAACTGCGGTTCTATTTCCGCGCCGACAGCCAATTTGACAATTTGCAGCGTCCGAGTTTTGGCGGCGACGGTTTCACCGCGGCGCCCCTCACCGAACCGGAGCAGACCGAGCAATACATCGACGATGTCCCCTACAACATCGTGACTTTCCGCAGCGCGATCACGCCGGTGAAGTCGGGTGAAATCGAAATTCCTGCGGCCATGATGGAGGGGCGGATGATGTCCGCCGGCGCGCCGTCCGGCATGGACCCGTTTTTCGACCAATTTTTCCAGAACATCCCGATGCCGGGCTTCGGCCGGGCGGAGAATATCCAGGCACGCACCAATCCGCGCAAGATCGAGGTGCTGCCGTTGCCGAAGGAAGGACGTCCTGAAAATTTCAGCGGGGCGATCGGTCAATTCACCATCGACGCTTCCGCTACGCCGCGGACGGTGAAGGCCGGCGAACCTGTCACTCTCGCGCTTGCGGTCGAGGGACGCGGCAACTTCGACGCCATTTCCCCGCCCGCGCTGACGGGGACGGACGGATGGCGCACTTACGCGCCAAAGGAAAGCTTCAAGGGTGCCGATGCCATCGGCTACGGTGGAACGAAGACGTTCGAGGTCAGCATGGTGGCGCGCACCGACCAGACCTCAACGCCAGGCGCGGAGTTTTCTTATTTCGATCCGCTGAAGAAAAAATACGTCACGCTCAAGACCGAGCCGGTGGCTGTGACTGCCGCGGGCGGGGGGGCGAAAGCCGGCGAGTCGTCAGACGCCAAAACGGCCGCGCAGACGCCGTCACGCGAGGACGAGGCGTTGCCTGCCGCTCAGGGAGCGGGTGTTCCCGACATTGCCGCACCGGCCACGACCCTCTCGCGTCATGCTCCATCCTTCGAGCCATGGCTCACGCGTCCGTGGTTCCGCATCGTCAACATTGCCGTGCTGGCCGCTTTGCTTATTTCCGTCCCCTGGCTTGTCTGGATACGCCGGCGTGCGATGAAAAGCGAGCGCACCGCCGGCCTCGAGGCCGCGCTGCGGTCGGCCCGTGGCAATCTGCAGAAGGCCGCGACGCGGCCGGAATTCTACGGTGCAGCAGCACAGTTTGTTCAATCGCAGCTCGCCCTGTGGGACGACAAACCAGCCGGCTTGATCGATGCCGCGGAAGCTCTGGCGCGCCGTGTGCCGGATCCCGAGATCCGCCGGGAATTGGAATCCGTGCTCGCCCGCTGCGACGAACTGAAGTATGGCGGCGGCGGCAGCAATGCCCTCGAAGCGCACGAAAAGCGCCGCGTCGTCGAATTGCTGGAAAAATTTTCCTCGAACCATGTTTAGAAAACTTTTCTTTTTTGCCTTCCTCGTTCTGTGCGCCGCCGGTGCATCCGCGCAGCCCGCTGATGAAAGCGCGACTTTCGAGGAGGCCAACCGTTCCTACGCGCAAGGTGATTACGGTGCGGCGCGCGACGGATACGAGAAGCTCGTCAAAGCCGGAACGTCGAACCCTTCGGTTTTTCTCAACCTCGGTCATGCAGAATACCGTTTGGGCAACGAGGTGCCCGCAGCGATCAACTACCGCCGTGCCTTGGCCCTAGATCCCGGAAACTCCGCCGCGCGTGCCAGCCTCGAACATGTGATGTCCGCCCTCGGCGTGCCCGCCCCGGGTCTCGGCGCCGCGGAAATCGCCGGACGCTACATATCGTTCGATCTTCTTGTTCTGCTCGGAAGCCTGCTCTTCTGGCTCGGAATCATCGCTGTGGTGTTCGCGGTTTTTTCCGTGCGCCGCAAAACGGGTCTGGCAGTGGCGGGAGCATTCGTTGCCGTGCTGGGTGCAACCGCGGTGGCGGTGGCATGGGCCGGGGATTCGCGCATCGCATTGTCCCAAAGCTCCATCGTGACCGCGGATGCGGTGGACGCTCGCAGCGCACCGGCGGACAACGGACAAAAATTGGCCGACTTGCCGCGCGGCACGCCTGTGCGCGTGCTGGCGGTGCGCGACAATTGGTCCCTGGTTCGTTTGCCGCTCGGGGTGGATGGCTGGGTGCGCAGTTCCTCCCTCGAACCGATTTTTCCGGGTGCGCTGCCCGCGTCACGGTGACCGCGCGCCTTGTCTGCGCGGCTCTGTGTTTTGCCTTCATTGACGCGGCCCGTGCCGGTTGGCGCGAAGAAGTCGCGGCTCTGCGCGCCGGGGAATTTGCGCCACCTGCCGACTTAACCGCGCGCTACGTGTTCGGTTGGGGCGGGATCGAGGCGGCGGCTGCCGATGTGCAGCTCCGGCGCGAGGGAGCTGTCTGGAAAGCGATGGTGCGAGGCGGGACAACCGGGGCGGCAAGGCGCCTGTGGCAATTGGATGCCGATTACGAGGCTGTGACGCAAAGCGAAGATTGGCGTTCGCTTTCTTCTTTCCTCGCCGAGCGATACCGGCGCTACCGCGTGGAAGAGGTTTGCGAATTCCGCGGCGGCGGAGTCAGGTCGCTGCGGTGGAACACGAAGGCGGACGCCGGAAAGCCGGAGTGGATGAACTTCTACGTCCCCGGCCTGCGCGACATGGCCGGGGCGATGCTGCTTGCCCGCAGTCAGCCGTTGAACGACGGCGACTTGCTCCATCTTGCCGTCTTTCCGGGGGAATGGATGTATCTCGTGCGAGCGAAGGTGGAGGGGCGGGAATCACTGCCTTGGCAAGGCGAGCAAAGAAAAGTGATCCGCCTTTCGCTGGACATCGACTGGATCGGCAAGGATTTCACCCTGCAGCCGCATCGAAAGTTCAAACGTGGCACTGTGTGGGTGAGCGACGACGAAGTTCGCATGCCTCTGCGCATCGAGGTGAAAGTGTTCGTCGGCGCCGTTTTCGCGGAACTCCAATCTCTGAAAATGCATTGAAAAACGACGCGCCCCGGTCACCCGGGGCGCGCATGTGATTTTGCTTTGCAGACGGCTCAGCAGCAGCCGGCCTTGCAGTCACAGGGGCAGCATTTGCCGCCGCAGTCAGTGCACTTGCAGGCCGGTTTCGCCGTGGCTGTGAATGCCAAGGCGACAACCGCGAGAGCTGCGAAGATGATATTTTTCATTTTGAGTTTCTCCGTTGAGGTTTCGTTCACCCTCCGTCCGCAAGGACGGAGGCCGGCGTCGGGGCAGGATCAGGCGCGCGGGGGTGGAACGGGTGGGCGGGCGTTGCGTGCGGCGGCGGTCTCATCAAGAATGTGCCGCGACAAGGCGCGCGAGAACTCCGGCGGGAACACTTCCGGGGCTCCCGGCAGGAGCCCGGTGGTTTGAGAGGAGGCAATGCAGGCGACAGGGCAACCGCATGCGGGCGCACAGCCCTCCGCCGCCGCGGATTTGGGCCCGTTGCAGCACGGCATGTCGCAGGGTTCCGATGCGGCTTGGGCAGACGGGAAAAGACCCGAAGCCGGGGCCAGAGACACGAATGCCATCGGCACCAAAAGCAAAAGCAGGAGCACTGCCCTCATGGCGGAAAATTAACATCCCGCGGTGCCATGTCAAACGGCGCCCGCTGTTCTCAGTGCAGGAAAAACCAACCCACGAAAATCAAGATGGGCAAGAGCACGGGAAGGCTGAATCGCAGCACGTATCCGAAGAACGACGGCGTCTCGACTTTGGCGTGCTGCGCGATGGCTTTGACCATGAAATTCGGTCCGTTGCCTATGTAGGTGGCGGCACCGAAGAAGACCGCGCCGAGGCTGATGGCCTCCAGCGTGTGCGCGTGGCTTGCGGCAAAAGCGGCCACTTCGGACGGGTTGGATATGCCCAGTCCCTGCTGTCCGAGTGCCGCGGCGAGGAAGGTGAGATAAGTCGGCGCGTTGTCGAGGAAAGCGGAGAGCACGCCGGTGAAAGCGTAGAACTGGATCGGCGAGGAAACGCCGAGCGCATCGGAGTGAATCTGCAAGTAATCCAGAGCAGGAACCATCGTGCCGAAAATGCCGAAGAAAAGCCATGCGACCTCGTTCATGGGGTGCAGATTGAACCGGTTTCTTTCATGCACCAGCTTCGGCGTGGCATACCAAGACGCCAGAGCCGCGATCACCATGACGATTTCACGCCACGGCGAAGGAGCGAACACGGCGCACAGTATCACGGCGATGAAGAAAAAATTGCGTTTCCCGTCGATCCGGAATTCCTCTTGGGCCGTTTCCAATTCGCGCACCGCTTCCGGAGCGCGCGCGAAATTCCGCCGGTCCAGCACGTAAAACACGGCCAGCAGGCATCCGACTGTCACAAGCCACGGCAAGAAAAGGTGCTCCGCAGTCCAGAAAAACGGCACGCCTTTGAGGTAGCCGAGGAAGAGCGGGGGATCGCCGATCGGCGTGAGGCAGCCGCCGGCGTTGCTGACGATAAAAATGAAAAACACCACATGGAACGCGGTGATGCGGTATTTGTTCATGCGGATCCACGGGCGGATCATCAGCATCGAGGCGCCTGTGGTGCCGATGAAGTTCGACAAGACAGCACCGATGGCCAGATAGATCACGTTGCGCGCCGGCGTCGCCTCGCCGCGCACGGCGATGTGGATCCCGCCGGCCACGACAAAAAGAGATCCGATGAGGGCGATGAAGCTGATGTATTCATGCGCGACCTCCGCCAGCCGCGGGCCTTGGCCGAGCACGAAAAGGTAGTAAGACGCGGTGAAGGATCCGAGGGCCACGGCGATTTTGGGATAGTTGTGCTCCCACCAATGCGCGTGGATGAACGGCATCAGCGCGATGGAAAGAAGCATGAGGATGAACGGGAGGATCATCCACGGATTCGGCTCGATGGGTGCGGTTGTCGCCGCGGCGGCAAGTAAGAACACGCGAGGTTTGTGGGCGAAGGATGCGCGCCCCTCAAGTCCAAATCCTCCGCCTCAACCGCAAAGCAAGTCGCAGAGGGCGAAGACGCGCGGGTCGGTGATTTCGTAGCGCACGCTGTTGCCCGCGCGCCGCGGAGCCGCGACGCGCGCTTCGCGCAGGACGCGCAGGTGCTTGGAAGTGTTCGCCTGCTTGAGGCGGCAGGAACGCTGTATCTCGCCTACGCTGCGTGGTCCGCGACGCAGGCACTGGAGGATGCGCAGGCGCACGGGGTCGGCGAGGACGGCAAAAAGGGCCGCGATGCGGGCGAGTTGGCGCGGTGTGGGCGGACGCATTTTTCGCTTCCTATTTATTACCGGTGGGTAATATTGCAAGCCTATGATCTACGCGAAACTTTTGCGCGGCGCGCTGGTTGCGGTCCTGCTTATTTCAGGATGCGGGGACAGGAGCGGTGAATCCGCCGCACCTGCCGGGGCGCAGCCGCCGGTGAGCGTGGCGGTGACCGATGCGGCGCAGCGGCCTGTGTGGGATGAGGAAGAGGTGGTGGGAACGGTCGGCGCGGCGCAGCGCGCCGTGCTGTCGGCCAAAATCACCGGGGTGATCGATTCTGTCGACAAGGCGCCGGGCGCTCAGGTCCAACGCGGCACGGTCTTGGCGACCATCGATGCCCGGGAGATCAAAGCCAGGCTCGACTCGGCAGTTGCCGCGCAAGAGCAGGCGCAGAGGGAGTTTGCCCGCATCGAGCGGCTGCTGCAAAGCGGGTCATCCACCCGCCAGGAATTCGATGCGGCGACCACGCGTTTGCGCACCGCGGACGCGGCGCTGGTCGAGGCGCGCACCATGTTGCAATACACGGCGATCACCGCGCCTTTCGACGGGGTGGTCACGCGCAAAATGGCTGAAGTAGGGGACCTTGCCACTCCGGGGAAACCTCTTTTCGAGATGGAGAACTCCTCGCTCCTCCGGTTCGAATGCGAGGTTCCCGAGGCTCTGATCGACCGCGTGGCCATGGGAGCCGGATTGCCGGTGCTCGTGGATGCGGCGGGTGCCGAGCTTGCCGGCAAGGTTTCCGAAATCGCGCCTTCCGCCTCGGCGGGCACCCGCACGTTCCTTGTGAAACTGGATCTTCCGCCGGCCGAAAAACTGCGCGCCGGGCAGTTCGGGCGCGTGCGAGTTCCGGTGCGGGAGCGCCCGGCCGTCCTTGTTCCTGCTGGTGCGATTGTCCGTCGCGGGCAGATCGAAAGTGTCTTTGTTGTGCAGGACGGCGTGGCGCGGTTGCGGTTGGTCAAGACCGGAAGGAAAATGAACGGCGAGGTGGAAATTCTCGGCGGTTTGTCCGGCGGTGAAAGCTTGGTAGCGCAAGACGCCCAGCTTTTGACCGACGGAGCCGCGGTGGAGGCGGTGAAGTGAGCGGGCAAGAACCGGACAAAGTCGAAATGGTTTCCGACGGCGCGGCCGGACGGGTCGCGCGGATGTTTGTGGATAGCAAGCTGACGCCGCTGCTTATCGTGGCCTCGGTCCTGCTCGGCCTGGCGGCCGTGATCCTGCTTCCTCGCGAGGAAGAGCCGCAGATCAAGGTGCCGATGATCGACGTGATGGTGTCGATGCCGGGAGCCAGCGCGCGCGAGGTGGCCGAGCGGGTGACCCGTCCGATGGAGCAGCTCCTCTGGGAAATCCCGGGCGTGGAATACGTCTATTCGACCTCGCGGCCGGCCGAGAGTCTGGTGATCGTGCGTTTCAAGGTCGGATCCGATCTCGAGGACAGCATTGTCAAACTCAACCAGAAACTGCAGACCAACTTTGATCGCATCCCGCACGGGGTGTCGGTGCCCCTGATCAAGCCGCGGACGATCGACGACGTCCCGATTCTCGCGCTCACCCTGCACAGCGCGGTGCAGGGTCCGATGGAATTGCGGCGACTTGCCGCGGAATTGCAGGATGCAGTGAAACAGATCCCGCAGGTGGCGGAGACGAAGCTGATCGGCGGGCTGCGGCGCCAGATCCGCGTGCTGCTCGATCCGGTGCGCATGGCGTCGCGCGGGATCAGTCCGGCGGGCATCGTGCCCATGTTGCAGCAAAGCAACCGCCAGACTCTGGCTGGCGGCATCACCTCGGAAAACCGCACGGTGCTCATCGAGTCCGGCGGGTTCATCGGAGACGCCGCCGAGGCGGGGCAGGTGGTGGTCGGGGTTTACGAGGGACGTCCGGTTTACCTTCGTGACGTTGCCGAGATTGTGGACGGACCCGAGGAACCCCGGGCCTATGTTTACCAGGCTTCGCGCGGGCAAGGGATCGAGCCTGCCGTCACTCTCAGTGTGGCCAAGCAACCCGGTGCGAACGCGGTCGATGTCGTTCACGCGGTGATGCGCAAAACGGACGAACTGCGTGGCAGGATCCTGCCGTCAGACGTCGAGGTGACCGTGACCCGCGATTATGGCGAGACGGCGGCGGAGAAATCGAACGAGCTTCTTTTCCACATGGCCATCGCGGTGGTCAGCGTGTCGCTGCTGGTCATGTTCGTGCTCGGTTGGCGCGAGTCGCTGGTGGTGGCCATCGCGATTCCCACCACGCTCGCGCTGACGCTGCTGGTTTTCTACCTCTACGGCTACACGCTGAATCGCATCACGCTTTTCGCGCTGATTTTTTCCATAGGCATTCTCGTCGATGACGCGATTGTCGTGGTGGAAAACGTGGTGCGGCATTACCGCATGCCCGGGAACCGCGCGCGCAATCTGAGCGAGGTTGCCGTCGAGGCGGTTGCCGAGGTGGGCAACCCGACGATTCTCGCCACGCTCGCGGTCATCGCGGCGATTTTGCCGATGGCCTTCGTCAGCGGGCTGATGGGACCTTACATGCGTCCCATTCCCATCGGTTCGAGCGCGGCGATGTTCTGGTCGCTGCTCATCGCGTTCATCGTCACGCCGTGGGCGGCGCGCCGGATGCTGGCGCGCGAAGTCGAGGTGCATCACGGGGAAGGGGAAAAGGAGGGCAGGTTCACGCTGCTTTACCGGCGGTGGATGGGGCATCTCATCCACGACGCGAAATGGCGTTGGGCGTTCCTTGCGGCCATCGTCGGGCTTCTGCTGGCCTCGTTCGCCCTTGTTCCGCTCGGCTTCGTGAAGGTGAAAATGCTGCCCTTCGACAACAAGAGCGAGTTCCAGGTGATCCTCAACATGCCGGAGGACAGTTCCCTCGAGCAGACGGCGGCCGTGGCTCGCGAGATGGCCGATGCGTTGCTGCCGGAGAAGGAAGTGCGCGACGTGCAGATTTATGCGGGCACCTCATCGCCGTTCAATTTCAACGGTCTTGTCCGTCACTATTTCATGCGCTCCGGGCCGTCGGTCGCGGACTTGCAGGTCAATCTGCTCCCGCGCCACGAACGGAAAGTGCAAAGCCACGACATAGCCAAACGGGTGCGTCCGCGCTTGGCGGAGATCGCGAAAAAACACAACGCGCGGCTCGCAGTGGCCGAAGTCCCCCCCGGGCCGCCGGTGCTGCAGACCTTGGTGGCCGAGATTTACGGTCCGGATGACGCCTCGCGTCTCAAGCTGGCCGCGGAGGTGAAGAAAATTTTCGAGGAGACCGCGGGGGTGGTTGACGTGGATTGGTATGTCGAGGCCGACCAGCCCAAAGCGCGCTTCGTCGTGGACAAGGAAAAAGCGGCGCTCAACGGAATCAGTGCGGACACCATTTCCCGCACGCTGGCGATCGCGACGCGGGGCCAATCGGTCGATCTCATCCACCAGCCGCGCGAGAAAGAGGACGTGAATATTTTTCTCGAGCTGCCCAATCGCGAAAAGTCGTCGCCGGAGCAGCTGCTCTCGCTGCGCGTGCGGTCGGGCGACGCCAACGCTCTGCCCGAGCCGGGTTCGGGCGGCACCGCTCCGCTCGTTCCCCTGCGCGAACTCGTTCGCGTGGACAAAATGCACGAGGACAAAAGCATCTATCACAAAAACCTCATGCCCGTGGTTTACGTGATGGCCGACGTCGCAGGGGAAGTGGAGAGTCCGGTTTACGCGATCCTCGAAATGAACAAGCGCCTGGCCGGGTTGGACGCGTCGGACTTCGGCGGCGCGAAGGGCGGGGTGGAAATCTACAACGCGACGATCCCGTTCACCGATTTCCAGCCGGCGCTGAAATGGGATGGCGAGTGGCACATCACGATCGAGGTCTTTCGCGATCTCGGTTTGGCCTTCGCCGCCGTGCTGGTCCTCATCTACCTCCTCATGGTCGGGTGGTTCGGGTCCTTCATCACGCCGCTGGTGGTCATGGCGGCCATCCCGTTCTCGCTGGTCGGGATCCTTCCGGCGCACGGGCTTATGGGCGCGTTTTTCAGCGCGCCCTCGATGATCGGTTTCATGGCCGGCGCCGGTATTGTCGTTCGCAATTCGATCATTCTTGTCGATTTCATCCAGTTGCGGCGCGCGCAGGGCATGCCGCTCGACCAAGCGGTGATCGACGCGGGTGCGGTGCGGTTCCGTCCGATGCTGCTCACCGCGATGGCGGTCGTGGTCGGCGCAGGCGTGATTTTGTTCGACCCGATTTTCCAGGGCTTGGCGATTTCGCTCATGGCCGGCGAGATCGCGTCCCTGCTGCTCAGCCGCATGGCGGTGCCGGTGCTCTTCTTTCTGGCCAACCGTCGGGGCGAAGAGCGTTGAGCGGTCGCCGGAGCGCGGCTATAAAGCCCCTATGAGGATTCTTGTCACGGGCGGTGCGGGTTACATCGGGAGCATTTGCGTGGAGGAAATGCTGAACCGCGGGCACGAGGTCGCCGTCCTGGACAATCTCACCGAGGGTCACCGAGCGGCAGTCGATCCGCGGGCGACTTTTTACCATGCCGACCTGGCGGATCGCGTGGCGGTCGGGTTGGCCGTGGGGGAGTTCGCACCGGAGGCAGTGATGCACTTCGCCGCCAACGCGCTGGTCGGCGAGTCCATGACCAATCCGTCGAAATATTTCCGCAACAACGTGGCCAGCGGGATCAACCTCCTCGATGCGATGGTCGAGCACGGGGTAAAGCGCTTCGTTTTCTCTTCGACCTGCGCCACCTTCGGCATCCCGGAGAAGATGCCGATCGACGAATCACTGCCGCAGCGGCCGATCAATCCTTACGGGGAATCCAAGCTGCTGTTCGAAAAAATCCTCCGCTGGTATGACGAGATCCACGGGTTGCGTTTCACGGCGCTGCGGTATTTCAATGCCGCCGGGGCCTCGGAAAAATTCGGCGAGGATCATCGCATCGAGACGCACCTCATCCCCAACATTCTGAAGGTCGCGCTCGGTCAAAAAGACGCCGTCGAGATCTACGGCACAGATTACGAGACGCCCGATGGAACGTGCATCCGCGACTACATCCACATCCTCGACTTGGCGGACGCGCACATCCGCGCCCTGGACCGAGCGCAGAGCGGATTTTACAACTTGGGAACGGGGGGCGGAACTTCCGTGAAAGAAGTGATCGACTGCTGCCGGCGCGTGACCGGACGCGAGATCAAGGCCGTTGAAAAGCCGCGCCGCCCCGGGGATCCGCCGCGCCTCATTGCCTCCTCCGACAAGATCCGCTCCGAGTTGGGCTGGCAGCCGAAATTCCAGGATATCGAAGCCATAGTGCGCAGCGCCTGGGCCTGGCATGTGAAAAATCCCGGCGGCTACGGGGATTGAACCGGTCAAATCCGGGGTCCGGGGCCAACATTTGATTGGATTCGGCGGGGCGGCTTTTTAATCTGCATGGCTCATGCGCAAACCCGCCGTAGCTTTGCTCGCCGTCCTTTGGACCGGGTCCTTGGCGCTGGGCCAATTCGGAAGCTTCACAGATGTGCCCGTTGAAATCCGGTCGGATGGCGAGACGCGCTTCGACGGCGGCGTCGCGGTGGCGGAGAACAACGTGCAAATCCATTTCCGCGGCACGGACATTTATTGCGACTACGCGGAATACAACCCCGAGACCCGCGAGGTGCTGCTCGTCGGCAACATCCGCATCTACAACGAGGGCCAGATCCTCAACGGGCAGCGCGCGGTTTACAATCTGGAGAAGCGGCAGGTCACCGCGCTGGATTTCGAAGGCGGCGACCAGATCTACAAGTTCCGTGCGGTCAGCCTGCGGGCTCCGAGCTTGAAGCAATTCCAGGCGAGCACGCTCTCGCTCACCACCAGCGACAATTCCCAGCCGGACTACCACATCAAGGCGAAGGGTGCGCGCATCTATCCCGACGATCGCGTGATTCTGACCAATGCCGCGCTCTATGTCGGGCAGACGCCCGTGTTCTGGTTTCCCTACCTCTACGCGCCGCTCGGCAAGGCGGGCTGGGACATCCAACCCGGCTACAATTCCACCTGGGGCGCTTTCTTCTTGCTGGGCTACCGGTTCCCGGTGACCGACAAAATCGATGCTTTGGCGCGCTTCGATTACCGCACCGAGCGTGGCGTGGCATTCGGCATCGACACTTCGGGGAAATACGGGCCGAACGACACGAGCAACGGCCGCTTCCGCGCCTACTACGCCAACGACATCAATCCCGGCAACAACGACACGGCCTATCCGCGCACGGACCCGCCGGGCAACGACCGCTGGATTGTTTCCTTCCAGAACCGTCTCGTTGTCAACGAGGACATCTACGCCACGACGGACATCAACAGCATCAGCGACCAGTATTTCCTGCAGGACTTTTTTCCCGGCGAATTCGTCATGGACCCGCAGCCCGACAGCAACAGCTCGTTCAACTGGCTGACCGAAAATTTCCAGGTGAATCTTCTTGTCCGCTGGCAGATGAACAACTGGCAGGAGGTCACTTCGCGCCTACCCGAGCTGAGCTGGACTGCCAAGCAGACGCCGCTTTTCGGACTGCCGATCTTCTACGACGGTTCGACCAGGGCCGGTTGGTTGCAGCGCAACTTTCCCTCCGGCGACACGCCGAGCTACATCACGCAGTTGCAAGATGCCGTCTTCAATCCCGGCGTCCTGAGCAACACCGCCGGACTAGAGAACTATTCCGCTTTCCGCTTCGACACGTTCCATCAACTGTCTTTCCCGCAGACTTACTTCGGGTGGCTTTCGCTGACGCCTCGCGTCGGATTCCGCGGCACTTACTACAGCCGCACGGGGAATTCGGACACGCTGTCACCGGACTACATCGGTTACACCGGAGAATACAACAACGGCACGTTCCGCCCGATCGTCAACGCCGGCATCGAGGCCTCGTTCAAGCTCTCGGCGAAGTTCGAGCAGGTCCAATCGACCCTCCTCGGGCTGGACGGGCTGATGCATGTCATCCAGCCGTTTGCCAATTACGCGTGGGTGCAGAACATGGGTCTCGCGCCCGAAGAAATACTCCAGTTCGACCGCGTGGTGCCTTCGTCCATACTGCCCTCGCTCAACTTTCCGCAATTCTCCATGATCGACGGCATTGCGTCTTCCAACCTGCTCCGCCTTGGCGTGCACAACCGGCTGATCACGCGCCGCGACGACGGCAACCACGAGTGGTTCACGCTCGACACGTTTTTCGACGTGAATTTCGAAAATCCTTACCTCGACGACCCCGGGCAATTTTCCAACATCTACAACAACGTGGCATTCTCGCCCGTCCCTTGGTTCACCGTCGGTGCTCAGACACAGTTGCCCTTGTCGGCCGTTTCGAGCGGCGGGTTCACCGATTTGAATTCCTACATCAACTGGCAGCCGGTCCCGGATTTTTCCTTCTTCGTCGCGCAGCGCTATATCCAGAACAGCCCGTATTTCCAGAACGACAGCCAGGCAACGGTGGGCGGCTACTGGCGCATCAATGACAACTGGGCTGTGAGCGCGTCCACCCGCTACGATGTGACCTACGGTTCATGGGACGTGCAGCGCTACATGGTGCATCGCGACCTCAGTTCCTGGCTCGTTTCCGCGGGCTTTCTGGTCACCGACAACCGCGCTACCTACGGGGGCCAGACCAGCGGCGAGGTCGGCGTGGGCCTCCTTCTCATGATCACCCTCAAGGACGCACCGAAGGTCAACCTCCCGCTGGCCTTCGATGTGCTTGGCAACCAGCAGCAGGGCCAGCAATATTGATCATCCCGCAGTCCGATCCACGATCGGCAAAGCGCATTGAATTTTCCCATGAGCAAACCATCCGTCAAACTCGCCATCATCGGCTCGGGCTACGTCGGCCTCGTCACCGGAGCCTGCTTCGCCGAGGTCGGTCACAACGTCATCTGCGTTGACAATGACCCGCGCAAACTCGAGTCCCTCCGCGCGGGTAAAATTCCGATCTACGAACCGGGCCTCGAGGAGCTGGTCCACCGCAACGTTGCTGCCAAACGACTGCATTTCACCGGGGACATCGGCGAGGCCGTTGCGGATTCGCATGTGGTGTTTATCGCCGTGCCGACGCCCCCGCAACCCGACGGCAGCGTGGATCTTTCCTTCATCGAGCAGGTCGCCCGCGAGATTGCCGGGGTGCTCAAGGAATACCGTGTCATCGTGGACAAAAGCACGGTGCCGGTGAAAACCGGCGAAAAAGTGGCCGATACCATCCGCCGCTACAACAAGCACAAGGCGGAGTTCGACGTGGTGAGCAACCCCGAATTCCTGCGCGAAGGCTGCGCGGTCGGCGACCTCATGAACCCCGACCGCATCGTCATCGGTGCGGCCAGCGAGCGCGCGGTCAGCCTGATGCAGCAGATTTACGAGCCGTTCAAGGCCCCCGTGCTCGTCACCGACATCAACAGCGCCGAGTTGATCAAGCACGCTGCCAATTCCTTCCTCGCGCTGAAAATTTCCTACATCAACGCCGTGGCGGCCATCTGCGAGGCCAGCGGCGCGGACGTGGAAATGGTGGCCGACGGCATCGGTCTGGACAAACGCATCGGCCGGAACTTCCTCAACGCCGGCATCGGTTACGGCGGCTCTTGTTTCCCGAAGGATATCGCCGCGTTCATCGCCATCAGCGACGACCTCGGCGTTTCTTTCAACCTGCTGAAAGAGGTCCAGCGCATCAACCGCGAGGCGCGGGCCCGGTTCATCAAAAAAATCCGCGAGGCTCTCTGGGTGTTGCGCGACAAGAAGATCGCCGTCTGGGGCCTGACCTTCAAACCGGACACCGACGACGTGCGCTCCTCGGTGGCGATCGATGTGGTGAACGATCTTCTGGCTGAAGGCGCGAAAGTCCGCGTTTACGATCCCAAGGGCGCGGAGAAAGCGCGTGAATTCAAGCTTATCGAGGGCGCGGAATTCGCCGGATCAGCCATGGATGCGGTCAAAGATGCCGAGGCCCTCGTCATTGCCACCGAGTGGGATGAGTTCCGCGGGATCGATCTCGGTGCGGTCAAGGAAGCCATGCACACGCCGCTGGTTTTCGACGGCCGCAATCTTTTTGATCCACGCACGATGAAGGAACTCGGCTTCCGCTATTCCGGCATCGGCCGCACGGCCTGATCCGCCTGCATGCCTCACGTCGCGCCGTCTGCTGAAGCGGCCATCGCCGTTTTCGATTCCGGCGTGGGGGGGCTTACCGTGGTGTCGGCACTGCGGCGCGAACTGCCGGCCGAGGACATTGTTTATTTGGGCGACACAGCGCGGGTGCCCTACGGGGGAAAATCGCGCGAGACCATCGAGCGGTATGCGGCCGAGATCGCCCATTTGCTCGTTTCGGAGGGGGCCAAAATGATCGTCGTGGCGTGCAACACCGCCTCGGCCCTGGCCGTGCCGCGACTGCGGGATACCTGCCCGGTTCCGGTCGTCGGGGTGATCGACCCGGGTGTGCAGGCCGCCCTCGACACAACGCGGAGCGGTCATGTGGCGGTAATCGGCACCAAAGCGACCATCGGCAGCGCGGCCTACGAGCACGCGCTGCGTTCGGCACGGGCCGATATCCGCGTGACGAGCGTGGCGTGTCCGCTGCTCGTGCCGCTCATCGAGGAAGGATTGCTGGAGGACCGGATCACCGAAGCCGTTCTCGAGCGCTATTTGTCCGCCGTGCGCGGGACCGATGCCGACACCATGGTGCTGGGATGCACGCACTATCCGCTGCTTGCCCCGGCCATTGCGCTTGCCGCGGGCCCGGGCATCCGCCTTGTGGACTCGGCGGCCAACTGTGCGCGGTCTGTCGCCGCCATCCTCGACCGGGAAAATCTCCGAACGCCCCGGGATGGCGAAGGTTCCCTCGCGATTTCCTTCACCGATCCTCCGGACCGGTTTCTCGGTGTCGCGGGAAGCGTTCTGGGACTCGACACCGGCAAAGTGTCGGTGCGGCACGTTCCGCCTTTCGGGCAATAGCAGGAGTGTAAGCGGGGAGGCGGGTGTGCCCGCTCAGGCCGCGACGGCTGACTCCTCGGCGACAACCGGTGCCGCAGGAGGGACGGATTCGCCACCGAATTTTGAACAAAGGAATTTGGCTGAAGGCGTTCCGGGGCGGGTCTGGCCGCGAACTTCGGTCACTCCTCGACTGCGCAGTGCTTCGAGGGTTGCACCGAGCAACGCGCCGCCGATACCGCGGTTGCGGTATTCGATGAACACGCACGGGCCGCTGATCAGATGGATTCCATCCGGGGGCTCCGGGTCGAAAACCGATGCTGCGATCACGCGATTGCCGTGCAGCACAAAGAGACAGTTGGCGCCGCGCGTGAAGGTTCTCTTGACCGAGGGAATTATGATTTCGTCGATGTGTTTGCCGCCGCCGCTCCATTCCGGGTCGAGGTTGTAGCTGGATTGCACCACACGAAGGGCGTCCTCAAGCTCCTGGTCGCCGGCTTCCCGCAGAATGTAGGGCTTGGGCAAAACTGCCCCCGAGCCAACCGGACCGGAAAGTTTCCAGCGGAAGGTTGCAAGTTGAAGGGGCTTCGAGGGAATGGGCATGGCGGTGGAACGTTGGTCTCTCAGGAACTGCGGTCGTCGTGGCGCGAGGCCCACCATATGGTGCCAAGCAGGGCCGTGACCACAACCGCTAGTAGTGATGCGAAACCGAACATGGTTGTTTCGTAACGTTAGCCCGCCCCGACCGCGCGTCAACGCGAATCACTGGATCCTCAGCCCGAAAAAGTCGCGCAAGACGGTGCGGTAAACGTCCCTTTTCATGGGGGGAACTTCATCGATCGGAAACGTTTCCGGGTGCACCCAACGCAGGGCGGAAAATTCGCCGCAGGTCGCTGCCAAGTCGGGCGAAGGTTCCCCCTCCTCGTCGGGCACACAAAGGAAGTAGGTTTGCTCCTGTCCATGGAATCCGCGGCGGTCCGGCCCGGCCGGAAAATCGTAGCGGTAAGGTCCGCGGTGCGCGCGGATGCGATAAGTCCCGGGCAGGACGCCGGTTTCCTCGGCCAATTCGCGTTTCACCGCGTCCTCGGGACTTTCCCCTCGGTCGATGCCGCCCTGGGGAAACTGCCAGCTCGAAGGGTAGTCGGAGCGCTGACCGATAAGGACTCGTCCCGTCGATGCTTGCACGACGGCGGCGACGTTGGGGCGGTATTTTTTCGGCACGGCGCCATGCTGTCGTCCTGACCCGCGACGCGCAAGCGAGCGTCGCGTTGCCAAGGACCGGCGCCGTCCTTAGCATCCGGCGGCAATGTCCGCCTTCTGGAAAAAAGGATTCGGCGTTGGCCTCGGTGCCGGGTTGCTCGGCGCCGCGGTCGTCGCACTCCGTCTGCGCACGAGGCCCGTTCCCGCACCGTCGCTGCCGGACATCATCTCGCCCTCGGTTTTCGCCCGTCGCGTGCAACGCACGACGCGCGGACAGATGGTTTACCACGCCAGCGGGGAAGGGGATCCGGTGGTTTTCCTGCACGATTTTTTCCCGGGCGCCTCGTCCTACGAATGGTCGAAGATTTACCCGGCTTTTGTTCCCGCGCGGCGTGTCGTGGCTCCCGATTGGATCGGTTTCGGCGAGAGCGAGCGGCCGGACCGCCTGCTGCGTGCCGAGGATTACGCGCAGAGCCTTTTCGAGTTCTGCCGCGCGACGTGCGCAGGGCGACGCCCGGTGATCGTGGCGTCCGGCATCGGTGCGGCGCTCGCTTGCCTCGCGGCGGCACAGCATCCCGAATTCGTCTCCCGGCTGATTCTTTTTCATCCGTCCGGCACGGAGGGCTGGCTGGCAGGCTGGGCGCCGGCGCCGGCTCGGGCTGCTTCGTGGTCCGGGCGCGGACGGCGTTGGATCTACGCGAACTACTGCGCTCCGCCCGCAGCCATCGGAAAATGGCTTTCCTCGCGCCGCAGCGAAGGACCGCCCGCCCTGGATCTTGAAGAGCCGGTGTCTGTTTATTCCTCTTTCGCCCGGCAATATGGTGCGGGCTGGGCCATCCAGCGGATCATGTCAGGCCGTTTCGCCACCGGGGCTTTGCCTCGGCTCGAGAACGTCTGCGTCCCGGTCACAGTGTTGTGGCCAGACCTCGCGGGCCATCTGCCCGCCGCCCTTTCGCGCCCCGAGCCGGAGGTGCGCCTCGATCACCTGCCGGGTTTCGGTTCGCTCGCGCCCTTGGACCGGTCGGCGGACCTCGCTGCGCGCCTCCGCGTCGAGTTGTTTTCACCGGTCCGGGTCGCCGAAGCCTGATGCGTGATTGACAAGGCCCATCGTTCCGCCGCATCCTCATCGTTCGCTCAAAACCTTTTCTTGCCATGTCTCAGACCGAAGTAATCCTCGTTGCGCATATCCCCGGCCTCGGCTCCGAGGCGGACATCGTCAAAGTCCGCCGCGGCCACGCCCGCAATTTTCTCATTCCGCGCGGTATGGCCCATGAAGTGACGCCCGCCAGCCTGCGCATGACCAACAGTCTCAAAGCACGCCGTGCCGAGCGCGAGGCGCGCGAACTCAACGAGGCCAACGACCTCGCCAAGCGCTTGGGCAAACTCAAGCTTTCGTTCGTTCTGGAAACCGGCGATTCCGGCAAGGCTTTCGGCGCGGTAACCGCCAAAGATATCGCCGATCGCGTCAAAGCCGAAACAGGCCAGGAAATCGACCGCCACCGCATTGCCCTCGAGCGTCCGATCAAGGAAACGGGCGATTTTCAGGTGGATGTCCGCATCCACCCGGAAGTGCACGCCGCGATCAAGCTCAGCGTTGCCTCGAAAAATCCGAAGCCCGTGGCCGACGAAGAGGCGGCTGCCGACTCGAAGCCCCGCCCCCGCGCCCGCAAAGAGCCTGACGCCGAGGCCTGAGAAAGCTTCGCCGGCCCCGCCATTTTTTGCCATGCCGGTCTGTCCGCGTTTGACCGCGGACTCCCTCCGGCGGCAAACTTATCGTCCCCATGACACCGCAGGTTGATCTGACCGGAGCATCTGCCGCGCGGCGCGGCGGTTCCGGCCCACGGCGCAACGGCCAAGCCGCATCCAAGGCCGCGGTTGCAACCGACGCTCACCGGACCCTGCCGCAGAACACCGATGCCGAGAAAGGCTTGCTCGGTTCGATCCTGCTCTCGCCGCGCGATGTGCTCAACGAGTGCGCCGAACAAATCACCGAGGAGGCGTTTTACACGCCGGCCCACGGCACGATTTTCCGCGTGCTCGTCGAGATGTGGTCGGGCAACCAACCGATCGACGTCATCACGCTGACCAACCGTTTGCGCGACACCAACCTCCTCGACAGCGTGGGTGGGCCGGGTGCCGTTACCGAATTGTTCGGCTACGTCCCCACCTCGGCCAACGCCGCGCATTACCTGGAGATCGTCCGCGAAAAATCGCTCCTCCGGCGCATGATCACGGCATGCACGACCGCTGCCGCGCGTTGCTATGACGAACAGGGCGACGTGCCGCAGTTGCTCGACGACGTGGAGCGCGAGATTTTTTCCATCGGCGAGACGCGTCACCGCAAAGCTTCGCCGGCCATGCGCGACGAGGTGTTCTCCGCCTTGGAAAACATCGAGAAAATGTATCAGCAGCGGGGGAGGATCAGCGGTCTGGCAACGGGCTTCACCCTTTTCGACCAGATGACCGACGGTCTCCACGCCGGCGAGATGATCATCATCGCGGCGCGCCCTTCGATGGGCAAAACCGCGCTCGCCATGAACATCGTCGAGCACATCGCGCTGAATCCCGAGGAGCCCAAGCCGGTGGGCGTCTTCAGTCTCGAAATGAGCACGCAGCAACTCGTGCAGCGCATGCTCTGCTCCCGTGCGCGGATCAACATGAAGAAAATCCGGTCCGGCATGCTTGCGCGAGCCGAGCACGGCAAGCTCAACGACGCGGCGGCCGTGCTGAGCGAGAGCGCGATCTTCATCGACGACACGCCGAGCCTCAGCATCCTCGAGTTGCGCGCCAAGGCCCGACGGCTGCGCGATCGCGAGCGCATCGAGTTGCTGGCCATCGACTACTTGCAGCTTTGCCGCTCGACGAGCCGGCGCGGACAGGACAACCGCCAGATCGAAATCGCGGAAATTTCCTCGGGGATCAAAGCGCTGGCCAAGGAACTCGGGATCCCCATCATCGTGCTTTCGCAGCTCAACCGCCAGCCCGACCAGCGCACGGGCGGCAAGCCGCGCATTTCCGACCTACGCGAATCAGGCGCGATCGAACAAGATGCCGACGTCGTCGCGCTTCTCGTGCGTCCCGAGGTTTACGAAGAAAACCAGGAAGACCGCGCAGGCGTCGCCGGCAAGGCGGATCTGATCATTGCCAAGCAGCGCAACGGCCCGATCGGCGACATTCCGCTCACGTTCATCAGGGAATACACACGGTTCGAAAACGCCGCCTTCGAGCGCGACCCCGGCGAAGGCGAGTAGCGGACGTCAACCCGCGAAGCGCTCCAACGCCGCGAGCGTCCGCGTGACCGGAAGCCCCACGACGTTCGATCGGCTGCCCTCGAGGGATTCCACCAGCAGGTCCCCGAACTCCTGCAACGCGTAAGCCCCGGCCTTGTCGAGCACATCCACCTTCGCGAGGTAGCCCCCGATAGCACGGTCATCGAGCCGCCGGAACCGGACACGCGTCACCTCGTGAAACTCCGCATGCCTGCGGGGCTCAAGGCGCACCAGATGCACGCCGGTGGCCACCTCGTGCACGCGCCCGGAAAGCGCCTCCAGCATTTCGCGGGCCTCGTCTTTGTTGGATGGTTTGCCCAAGGGGCGCCCGTCCATCCACACCAGCGTGTCCGCGCCGATGACCACGGCCCCCGGATGCCGCGCCGCCACCTCGAGGGCCTTCGCCCGCGCATTGGCCAGGACCAAAGAGGCCAAGCCTTCCCCGGCTTCCGAGGATTCAGCCGCTGACGATGCGTCGACCGTGAACTCCACGCCTGCCTTGGCGAGAAGCTCCCGTCGCCGGGGCGAGGCGGACGCCAGGACGATGCGCGGACAGCTCAATAAAAATCGCCGTCGTCCGCGAATCCGTGGTCGTGACGTATGGTCTCGAGGCGGCGACGCGTGCGCCGGCCTTCGCCGAGTTCGCGGTTGACGCGCACGCCGGCGCCTATAAGCAACGGAACGGTGGCGGCGAGCCCCGCGACAAGCGCGATCAGTCCGAGTTTCTGGCGCGCGCCTTTGCCGAGTTGGTCTGCAACCAGCAGGCCCGCGCCCACGCCGACGGCCATTTCAGCCGCCGCGGCAACGGATGTGGCCGAAAGATTTCGGGAAAACTTGTCCAAGATGGGAGCCATGAAGGTGACCCATACCCCAACGAGGGCCGCCTTGCAACCGCAACAGACAGCCGCGGGATTTTTTTCGACCGAAATCTCAATCCGGGTCCTGCGCCACCGCCCCAAGTTTCGGCACAGGTTCTATTGTTGCACCCGCGGCGGCGGAGCGGACAGACTGTGCATGATGGATCCCGATCTTTATGTCCTCGTGCTCGCCGGCGGCAGCGGCGAGAGGTTCTGGCCCTGCAGCCGTCGCGCCCGTCCCAAGCAACTTCTGAAGCTTTTTTCCGAACGCACGATGCTCGGTGAGACGCTGGCCCGGGTCTCCGCCATCGTTCCGTCGGACCGGATCTTCGTGCTCACCAACAGCGAGCAGGAAGCTGCCGTGCGTGCCGAGTGCGGCGCATTGCCACCGGGGAATATCGTGGCCGAACCGGCAAAGAGGGACACCGCTCCCGCTGTCGCGCTTGGTGTCGGGTTGGTCCTGCGGCGCGACCCACAAGCTGTCATGGCCGTGCTGCCGGCCGATCATCTCATCAAAGACACCGCGACGTTCGGACGCGATCTGCGCGCCGGTGCACGCGCCGCCGCGGAGTCCGGTGCGCTGCTGACCATAGGAATCAAACCGACTTGGGCTTGTCCGGGCTTCGGATACATCGAACAGGGCCGCCGTATCAACGACGGGGAGCCCGCGATTCACGAGGTGAAGAGATTCCGCGAGAAGCCCGATCCCGAAATGGCCGAGTCTTTTCTCCGGCAGGGGAATTTCCGCTGGAACGCCGGCATGTTCATCTGGTCCATCCCCGCGATCATGGGCGAGCTGGCCAAGCACGCGCCGGAACTCGCGGCGTTTGTCGCGCGCATGAGGACGGCCGCGGATCTTCCCGATCTGCTGCGGTCCGAATTCCCGAAACTCCCGAAAATATCCGTCGATTACGCCGTGATGGAAAAAGCGGCGCATGTTCTGGAGCTGGAGGCCGGTTTCGACTGGGACGACGTCGGGAGTTGGCTCGCCGCGGCCAACTACCTCGGCAAGACCGCGGACGGCAACGCCGCGAATGTTCCGGTGACCGGATGCAACTCTGCCGACAACATTGTTTTTTCCTCGCGCGGCAAACACGTGGCACTCTTCGGCGTGAAAGATCTCATCATCGTGGACACCGACGACGCTCTTTTGGTCTGCCACCGCAGCGAAGCGGAAAACATCAAGAAACTTGTCCCGCAGTTGCCGGAGCGGCTGCAATAAGCGATGAGCCGTGTCATGGCCGTCGATCTGGGGTCCGCCCGCACAGGCGTCGCCGTGAGCGACGAACTCGGGATGCTGGCCCAACCATGGAAAACACTGCCCGGCGGTGAGGCAGCCCTCGACGCCGTGGCGTCCGCCGTCGATGAATTGCGGCCATCGAGGGTGCTCGTCGGTTTGCCGCGAAACATGGACGGCACCTACGGACCCGCCGCCGAGGCGGCGCGCTCGTTCGCGGAAAAATTGCGCGCCCGTGCGGCTTGTCCCGTCGATCTGTGGGACGAGCGACTCACCACCGTGGCGGCCCAGCGCGCCCTGCGTGAGAGCGGACGCAAGGCGCGCGACCAGCGCGAAGTTGTCGATCAAGTCGCGGCGCAGATTCTCCTGCAGAGTTGGCTCGACCGCAATCCATGCGACTGAAGCTCCGGGTTGCTTACGACGGTGCGGCCTTCCGCGGCTGGCAAAGCCAGCGCGAAGGCGGTGCGGTGCAGGATGTCCTGCGCGAAGCCTTCGCTTGCTGCGCCGGGGGTGCCCCGGTCTCGGTGCAGGGTTCCGGCCGCACCGACACCGGCGTGCATGCGACCGGACAGGTTGCCCATGTCGATGTGCCCGACGGCCGCGACCCGCGATCCTGGCAGCGTGCCGTCAACGCCGTGCTGCCTCCATCCGTCCGCATTCTCTCATGCATTCGCGCGTCGCGTGATTTTCACGCGCGGTATTCGGCCACCGGAAAATCTTACGATTACTTGATTTGGACCGGCGAAGTGCTGCCGCCGCATCTCGCCGGCCGCTGTTGGCATGTGCGTCCCGCGCCCGATGTCAGCCTGCTGCGCCAAGCCGCACAAGCCCTGCGGGGACGGCACGATTTTCGCGGCTTCGCCGCCAACCGCGGCACGCCCGTCCATAGCACCGTGCGGCACCTGCGCTCCGTGACCGTCACGGCGCGGGGGCCGCGTGTTCGCTTGCGCTTCGAAGGCGACGGCTTCCTCTACAAAATGGTCCGCATGCTTGCGGCCGCCATGGTGCGCTTCGCCCAAGGAAAGGCCGGTCTTGGGGACCTCCTTGCCCGGCTCGAAGGTTGCGACTCGCGGCTTCCCCGTGAAGTTGCGCCGGCCGCGGGTCTCTACCTGGTGCGCGTCGATTATGTGCGCCGCAAGCATCAGGGTTGAATTAGCTTTCCCGGCGCCCATACTTTGCAGCCGTGCGTCCCGCGCATCGCCCAGTCATCGTCCTCACTCTCCTGTGCCTGTGCTTCGTGCGGTTGAGCGCACCCGCACTGAAGGCGCAGGTTTCCGATGAGGAAAAAAGGAAACGCGAACTTTTCCTTCGCGCACGCGAATCGATCGAACCCGAACCTGCATCGGCGCCGGCGCCCGCGCCCGTGCGTCCGCAACCTCGCCCGCGTCCGACGGCGCGAGCCGAGGAAGCGCCGCGTGAGGATATCAAACTTCCTCCGCCCAAGCCGGCTCCGACGCCTGACAAGCCGAAGCCGCGTCCCGCCCCGAAGCAGACTCCCCCACCGAAGCCGAAGGCGACACCGGCCATAAACGAGGCGGTGCCGCTCGTGGTGGACGAGCCGGACGACCTTGTTCTGTCCCCGGCTCGGGAGGAAGCAACACCGGTGATCAAAGCCCCGCCTCGTGAAAAAACGCAGGAGGACATCATCAAGCTTCCTCCTCCGCGTCCTTCGGAATCCGCCGCGGCTTCTCCTGCGCCCGCTGCCGGCGAGGCTCCCGAGGCCCAGATTGTGGTCGAAAAGTCGGGACTGGAGGAAGATCAGGGACTGGTTCCGCCACCCCCGCCTGAGCGCGGAGGATTTCTCGGACTCGGCGGCCCGCGCTACCGTTACCTCACGCGCCCGGTCCGTGCGGCCATCGATCGTGCGCCCGTCAAACGCGGGCGCTGGCAATACATCGTGGTGCACAACAGCGGCACGCGGCAGGGTAATGCTCGGATCTTCGACCACTACCACAAAAACGTTCGGCGCATGGAAAACGGCCTCGCTTACCACTTTGTCATAGGCAACGGCACTTCGTCCGGTGACGGCGAAATCGAGATCGGCCCGCGCTGGACGCGGCAGATCAATGGCGGGCATGTGGCCAGCGATTACCTGAACAACATTGCCCTCGGCATTTGTTTCGTCGGCGATTTCAACCGGGACACACCCACGACCGCGCAGCTCGGCGCGCTGGAGGAACTCATCCGCTATCTGCGCTCGCGTGTCGGCCGCAGCAAAGGTCGCGCCGTCATCGTCAAGGCGCACCGTGAGATCAACCCGAAGCCTACCGATTGCCCCGGGAACCGTTTCCCCTACCGCTGGCTTCACCGCCGCTTCGACTGATGAGGCTCGGCATCACCGGGGCAAGCGGCTTCATCGGTTCCCGCGCGATGCAGCTGGCCGCCGCACGAGGATGGGACGTGGTGCCTTTCAGCCGCCGCCCGCGGGAATCCTCCGCCCGCCTGTTCGTGCCGGGTCGACCGGCGGATGTTGACGGCCTCGATGCCGTCCTGCATCTGGCCGGAGAGCCGGTGTTTGGCCGTTGGACCGCGGATAAGCGGAATCGCATCATGGCCAGCCGTGTGCTCGGCACGCGGAGTATCGCCGAAGGATTTGCGCGCTCGAAGCAACCGCCGCGCGTCCTTGTCAGCGGCTCGGCCGTCGGTTTCTACGGCAACACCGGCGATCACGAAGTCACCGAGCAGTCCCCTGCAGGTTCCGGATTCCTCGCCGATGTGTGCCGCGCGTGGGAAGGCGAGGCGGAAAAAATTTCCCGATCGGGCGCGCGCCTCGTGCTGCTGCGCACGGGTTTCGTTCTCGGTCGTGGCGGGGCGATGAACATCATGCTTCCGGTCTTCCGCGCCGGATTGGGCGGACGTCTTGGCAGCGGCCGTCAATGGATGTCGTGCATCCACGTGGATGATGTGGCCGGCATGGCGCTCTGGGCCGCGGAGAATGGGGCCGTGCGCGGACCTCTCAATGCAGTCATGCCTCATCCGTTGACAAACGCGGAGTTCACCCGCGATCTCTCCGGCGCCGTTCATCGCCCGGCGATTTTCCACGCGCCCTCGTTTTTGCTGCGTCTGGTGCTCGGCCGCATGGCATCGCTTCTTCTCGACAGCTCGCGCGTTCTCCCCGGGGTGGCGCTCGCCGGCGGTTACGACTACGTGTTCACGGACGTCGGTGCCGCCCTGCGCGACATCGTGGATTGATCCCCGAATGGTCTTGTCGCGGCTCCGGCTGCGCGGGATTCTTTTTCGCCGAATGCTGCCGCGCCCTCCGCTTATCGATCTGCACCGTCATCTTGACGGCAGCGTGCGCCTCGAAACCATTCTCGACCTGGGGCGCAAACATGGCATCCCGCTGCCCGCTTGGACGCCGGACGGTCTGCGTCCGCATGTCGTCGTCACCACACCGCAGCCGGGTCTCGTGGAGTTTCTCGCCAAATTCAAATGGATGACCGCCGTTCTCGCCGACTATGACGCGTGTCGCCGCGTTGCACGGGAAAATGTCGAGGACGCCAAGCGCGAGGGGATCCGCTACATCGAGTTGCGCTTCAGCCCGCTCTTTATGGCCGATGCCCATAATCTCGACCCGTCGCGCGTCACGGCGGCTGTTGTCGAAGGTGCGCGCGAGGGCGAAGGCGCCACCGGTGTGCGCGTCAACCTCATCGGAATCCTCACGCGCACTTACGGTCCGGTTCGGGCACGTCGCGAGTTGCGTGCGTTGCTCGATCACCGCGGGCATCTGACGGCCCTCGATCTTGCGGGAGACGAAGGAAACTGGCCGGCGGAACTTTTTGTCGAACATTTCCGCGCGGCCCGTGATGCCGGCTGGCAGGTCACCGTGCATGCCGGGGAGGCCGCCGGTGCCTCGAGCATCGCCACCGCCGTGGAAAAACTTGGCGCCGTCCGCATCGGCCACGCGGTGCGCGCGGTGGAGGATCCTTCCGTCATTGATATGCTCCGTGATCAGCGCATCGGTATTGAGGCCAACCTGACCAGCAACGTTCAGACCAGCACGGTAAGGGATTACGCCTCACATCCGCTGAAGCGGTTTCTCGAAGCCGGGCTCCTTGCCACCATCAACACCGACGACCCCGGAATCAGCGGCATCGACCTGCCGCACGAACTCGATGTGGCCGCACCCGCGGCCGGGCTCGACGAAACGCTCGTGGCCCGCGCTTTGGAAAACGCCTGGGATATCGCTTTCTTGCCTGAACAGGAGAAAGTCCGCCTGCGCAGCGGGGCGCCAGCTTGAGCCTTGCCGCTTGCGTTTTTTCCGCGCTGGAAATGGCGGCGGAGCAGGTTCTAAATAAACGCATGAACCGTTTGTTCTGCGTTTTGCTTTTTGCCTTCGCCACCATGGCCGTGGCTTCGGCCCAGTCCGGGCAGCTTCCCGCCTACAGCGCTTTGCGCACCGTGGGCCGCGAAAGGGGTGAATCTCTTCTCTCCACTCTTGTTGAAATGAAGGGTTCGGATGGCAACCCGCAGCCCGCACGATGGATGCTGAGTTTCAAGGACATCGCCGCGCGGGGCGGGATCCGCGAATTCGTCGTCACCTCGACCGGCATCACCAGCGAGCGCACTCCCGTGGCGGCGCAGTCGCTTGCCGAATCGGGAACGATGGCCGCCGCCGGACTCAATCTCGATTCAACCGGCGCTTTCGCCGCCGCGAACAAGGAAGCGGACAAAATCAAACTCGGCTTTTCCTCGCTCGACTACCGTCTTCAGAACCGCGGCGGTGCGCCGGTTTGGACTGTCCGGCTCTTCGACGCCGGCGGCACGGAAGTCGGCATGATCGAGATTTCCGCCAAAGACGGATCGATCGTCACACCTTTGCGCAAGGCTGACATGGTCGAACCTTCCGCGCCCTCGTCGTCATCGTCCGCGACAACTTCCACGCAGTCGGCGAGCAGCGGCGACCTCGGGGAGCGGTGGGTCGAGGGCGGAGGACTTGTCGGCCATGTATCCCGCTGGGGCGAAAAAACCTGGCAGTCCACGACGAACACCGCGATTCGTGTCGGCGACAGCATCAGCGCCTTCTTCGTGGGCCGTCCACCTGCGCAATCGAAGCCGGGCAACCACTGATGCCATGCCCGACGGACCTGTCCTCATCGTCACGCTGTTTGCGGCCGGCCTGATTCTTGTCGCCGCGGAGGTCTTTCTCCCCGGTGCCATTCTCGGGATTCTCGGCGGCCTTTGTTTTGTCGTGTCCGTTGCTTTGGTCTTCGCGCATTACGGTTCGGCTGCCGGCCTCGCCGCTTCTTTTGCCGTGGTCGTTCTCGGGGCGTCCGGATTCATGCTCTGGCTTTATCTTTTTCCGCGCAGCTTTGTCGGACGGCGCATCATCCTCCGGCGCAGTGAAAATTCTCCCTCCGCGTCCGCGGGGCGCCGCGATCTTGTCGGCGCCGAGGGCATCGCGCTCACACCGCTGCGTCCCGCCGGCACGGCCCGTTTCGACGGCAAGCGCATCGATGTTTCCACCGACGGGGAATTTCTTGCCGAAGGCGAGAAAGTTGTCGTCGTTGCCGCCGACGGGATGCGCACTGTGGTGCGCCAAAAAGAGAGGTTGGAGCACCGGCCGGAAAGTGCCTAACTTCAAGACATGGGTCCTATCATCATCACTGTCATCACGGGGCTGGTCATCGTTGTCGGCCTGGTCCTTCTTATCATCCTCTTCAACTTTTTCGGCATCTGGCTGCGCGCCAAGATCGCCGACGCGCCCGTCTCTTTCGCCCGCCTCGTCGGCATGCGGCTCCGTCGCGTTCCCGTCGGAATGATCGTGGACAGCCGCATCACCGCGGTGAAAGCCGGCATCCCGCTGGATACCGACGAACTCGAGGCCCATTACCTCGCCGGCGGCAACGTGGACCAGGTGGTGCTAGCCCTCATTGCGGCGGACAAGGCCGGGATCAAACTTGATTTCAACCGCGCTTGCGCCATCGATCTCGCCATCAAGGGAACGACCAAAACCGTCCTGGAAGCGGTGCGCACGAGCATCAACCCGAAGGTCATCGATTGTCCCGGCGCCCAGTCGGGCCGTTCGACCATTGACGCCGTGGCCCGCGACGGCATCGGCGTGAAAGTGAAAGCCCGCGTGACCGTGCGCTCGAATCTCGACCGCTTCGTGGGCGGCGCAACCGAGGAAACGATCATTGCGCGCGTGGGCGAGGGCATCGTCACATCGATCGGTTCTGCCGCTTCCTACAAAGATGTTCTGGAAAACCCGGACAACATTTCCAAGGTCGTCCTGCAAAAGGGGCTTGATAGCGGGACGGCATTCGAGATTTTGTCGGTCGATATCGCCGACGTCGATGTCGGCGAAAACGTCGGCGCCAAGCTGCAGGCCGAGCAGGCCGAGGCGGACAAGGTTGTTGCACAAGCCAAGGCCGAAGTGCGCCGCGCCGCGGCCGTTGCGCTCGAAGGGGAAATGCGCGCGAAAACGCAGGAAATGCGCGCGAAAGTCGTCGATGCCGAGTCGCAGGTGCCGCTCGCCATGGCCGAGGCCTTCCGCTCGGGCAACCTCGGTATCATGGACTACATGCGGATGAAGAACATCCAGGCCGACTCGCAAATGCGCGAATCTATCGCCGGCTCCGAGCGTGGTCCGGCCGAGGCTCGCTGATAAATTCCGCCGTTCCGCGTCATGGAACAACTCGTCCTCCTTGTCATCATCGGGCTCATCAGCCTGGTGAATTGGGTTCTGCAGAAGGCTGCCGAACGCCGCGAGGCCGCGCGTCATAAATCTCCCGGCGAAATGGCCGATCGGCGCCAAATCCGCCCGCGGGCCGAACCGTCGCGCATTCCGACCCCCACGCCCGGACAGGATCCGATGCGCGAATTGATGGAGGCCCTTGGACTTCCGGCGCAGGAATCGCCGCCGCCTCTGCCCCGGCGTCCCGCGATGCCTTTCGAGGAGGAAGTCGAAGAGTTTGCCTCGCTCGAAACAGCCGCGCCGGTTGTTTCGTCACCAGCGATCAAACGAACTCAACCGGTAAAACCGGACGAAAAGACTTCGCGTTTGGCCGGGGCATTCGCCGCCGCTGAACGCGTCGCTGAACCCCCGCGGGTTTCCGGGATTCGATCTTTGCTGTCCGGCCGTGCCAACCAACGCCACGCCGTCATCCTCGCGGAAATTCTCGGCAAGCCGCGCGGTTTGCGCCCTGCCGGTGAGATGCCCGCCTTCTTCGTGCCTTGACACCGCGCGCGCGCGGGTGATGCTTTTTCTTTTAGCGCCGGCATAGCTCAGTGGTAGAGCACCCGATTTGTAATCGGGCGGTCGTCGGTTCGAGCCCGACTGCCGGCTTTCCTTGTGGATGTGGGCGCTTTGCTTCGCTGGAAGATGGTGCTATGCCGTGTGCATGAAACATCGCGCAGCAATTCTTTCCGTCTCTCTCATCGTCGCTTCTGCTCTGACCCTGCGCGCAGGCACCGAGTTGGAAAGCGAGATGAAGCACATGAAGGATGCTTATCGCGGGCTCAAGACAGCGATGGAGGCGCCCGTCGAGGCGGACAAACAAACTTATCTCGACCTCGCCGCGAAGCTAAAGGACGCCGCAGTGGCGGCCAAGGAGCTGAAGCCTGAAAAACTCTCCGAAATTCCGGCTGACCAGCAGGCCGCGTTCTTGGAAAGCTACCGCCAGCAGGTTGATGAACTGATCAAACTGACCGACAGCCTTGCGCAGTCCATCACGGCGGGGAACTGGGAAGAGGCAAAAAATCAGCTCATGGCGATCAATCAAAGCCGACGCGAAGGCCACAAGGAATTCATGAGCGATGACGAGTGATTCTCGGCGTGGCGCCCTGCGTCAGCGCCCATATCCTTGGTGAGTCGCGGCGCTGTTGTTGACTTTGTCAGCGATGAAACTTCCCAAAGTCTTCCTGATTGCCGCCTCGCTCGCGTGTTTGCTTGCCTTGCAGGGTTGCTCCTTGGTTGCTTGCGGCGTTGGTGTCGGAACGATGGTCAACGACATGAATGTGCGGCATGAGGAAGGTTACCGCGCCTACGTCCGACGCGAGCAGTCCGCCAACCTTGAACGCGAAAAGTCAGGCCTCCCGCCGTCACGGATCATGTCGTTCAAGCAATGGAAAAAAGAGCAGTAGACCGGTCCCGGTGATGCAATCCGTCCGCCTTGTGCGGTTTGCTGCTGGTGGCATCCTTGACACAAAAACGCGCCGCCCTTAGTTTCCTGTCTTCTCCGAGGGGTCATAGCTCAGTTGGTAGAGCGCCTCAATGGCATTGAGGAGGTCTGGGGTTCGAATCCCCATGGCTCCATTTCTCGCCTCCAACGTTTTTGCTGGGGACGCGTCCGAAGGCAGAGGTGGCCCGGGGCATTACCACCTGGGCGGCGCACAGGATCGCAAGCCGTGGAGTTTTTCAATCCTGCATCCTCCCAGAAGTTCATCCAAGGAGAGCATAGGTAGGCGTCGCTTTGAGAAGTTCGACGTCAGCTGGCGGCGGAGCGGAGATGTTGCACCTCGAGTTGCATACTCACGCGCTGGCGGTATTCGTTGCGCACCAGTTTGAATGCCACATCCCATGGTGCGC